>NZ_JBYNDP010000136.1:0-9347 GCF_059783535.1 Tateyamaria sp.
CAGATGTCCCAAAGTCTTCCTATCCGCCATCGCTCTCGCTGCACTCGTCATTTACTGGCCACGAGTCCTGAACCTATTGCGACCGTCATCTATTGGGTATGAATCCTGACCCTAAGACCAAATCAATGGAGAGCTCGCAATAATTTGTGAAAGAGTCTAAACCGGCGGCACCTAGCTGGCGTTGATTACCCAAATACCTTATCCGGTGCTGCATGATGACTCGCTGCAATTCTCCCCAAGCTTCTCGCAAGAATACCGGTAATACGACGTGCACCAGCAGGCAGACGCCATGACCCGTGTTGCTGCGCTTGTCCCTCTCAAGCTCCATTCGAGACGTCTTCCGAACAAGAATTTCCTGCGTTTGGGCGATCATCCACTCGCGCGCCATGTCTTCGAGACTTTGGCAGCGGTTGAGGCGCTTGACGACGTTTACTGCTACTGCAGCAAGCCGCAAGTCATGCAGCTACTTCCTGAAACGGTTCGGTTTCTTGCCCGCCCGGAACGGCTCGATCACGACACGGTCAAGGCGAATGAGCTCTTTCGCTATGCCGTGGAGCGTATCCCCGCCGACCTCATCGTGCTGTGCCACGCCACGGCGCCATTCATAACGCAAGAAACCGTTCGCGCCTCGGTCGACGCAGTGAAAAATGGCGGCTACGATTCCGCAGCCTCGGCGATGAAGCTGAAAACTTACTGCTGGCACCGCGGTGAACCGCTTAACTACGATCCGGCAGCAATGGCGCAAACTCAGGATCTTCTGCCGATCTATGCGGAAACGAGCGGCGTGTACGTCTTCCGCAAGGCTGACTATCTGACGACAAACACGCGCATCAACGGCCGAACCTTCTTGGCTGAGGTCGATGCGCGTGAAGCGGTCGATATCGACTACCCGGAGGATTTCGCCCTCGCGCAGGCATTGCTTGATTTCGATCCGCAGGGCGTTACGGTACAGGGTAACGAGTACTTTGTGGGTATCATGAACTCGACGGCGCGAAATCGAGACATCAAACTCGTTACCTTCGATCTCGACGGCGTTTTGATCGATTCCGTACCCGCGATGGAGGTGGCATGGGCGGCAGCGTGCAAGGTAGCTGCGCTGGACATCCCCTTTGATCGCTACGCCAAGGGCATTGGATATCCTTTCCGAGAAATCCTGTGCCAGCTCGAGATTGACGAGGCCCTGCACGCGACAATCGAAGAGACCTACAATGCCGCTGCGATTGCCGCCCAGGAGAAGATCAAGACCTATCCCGGCGTGGCCCACGCGCTTGCACGCCTTCAAGATGCGGGAGTGCAGATTGCGATCGCGACCTCGAAAAACCGCGAACGCACGATAGGGATCCTGGCGGAGCTGCTGCCGGAAATCCAGTTCGACCATGTCACAACTCCAGACGACGTCAAACCCGGGCGGGGAAAGCCGCACCCCGACCAACTCTTGCACTGCGCGCTCGCCGTGAGCGTCGACCCGCAAAACACGATCTACCTGGGCGATATGGAAGTCGACAAAGAAGCGGCGCAGCGCGCGGGATTTCGCTTTGTACATGCGGGTTGGGGATACGGTGCACTTGAAGATGTCAACGACATCTGGTTTGCCTCCATTGGCGATTTTGTCGAGTTTCTGCTCGAATGACCAAGCCCCACCCGTCGGTTCGTGCAACAGATCTTCTTTTTCATGGCGCACGCCGCCTCCGCTGGTGGGTGGCTGGTAAGCTTGCAAAGCGCAGGCTCAAGCGCGGGCCGCCGTCCGTAGAGATCACCCAGACTGATACCGAACGCTTCCCGTTTCTGGAGGCGTACCTCAGTACCACAGAGTGCAACTTGCTGGAAGACTACAAGCAGGGCGGCGTCCAAAGGATCAGCCCCGTGGACGGTCGTGCGTATTCGCAGATCTTCGGCATTTTCCTGAACAAGTACCACATGAATGTCCTTGCTCCGGCCGACTACGAAAACGCCAAAATCGAAGACTGCCTGTTTGAATTGGTCTATGTGGGTCACGCAATTGCAATTTGTGACGCAAACGGACGCCGGATGGCAATGCTCCGCCCCTTCAATTACGAGGAGCAGCTAAGCGACGTCGCTGCTGCATTTCTGGTCGAACTTGCGCGCTATCGCGTATCACCATTGAAGGCGCCTCGTCGGCCCACTCTGTTTTTGGGCGACACACGACCGCTGCATTTCGTGGGGGATGTGGTGGGTTATCTCTATGCCAAACGTGCTGAACTTGACGCTCTTGAAGAGCCGCTTCAGGTGGTCGAAGCCCGGAACCAGTCCTTCTTCGGGCTTGAAACAACCTTCGCGCCCTACATCCAGTCCAAGGTACTGGAGCACACCAAAGTCAACGCGTATTGCCGTCAACACAACCTGATGCTCATCTCGGGAGGGCGTCCTGCCGGCGTCAGCCTTTCAGATCGCAGCGGTGCACTTCCCTGGTGCGCACCGCGGCTTGCTGCGGAATCCGCCGACGCTCAGCAGGCGCGGAGCGCGACGCTACCGCCCGACCCAATGGTTGTTGTGATTGGCCTCGACGTTGAGAAAGATCGCTTCCCTGATCAACGTAAACTGGCATCGGTCATACTCTCGCAACTTGTCCGCCACTCTGCCGACCGAGGTCACCAACTGGTCGTCGCATGGGATGGGTGGACTATTCGAGAAACTGGCGTGACAGAGAATGATCGTAAGATGTTCGAGCGCATCCGAAAAGTCGCTTCGGAGATCGAACTCGGATGGGATGAGGATGTCGTATTCACCAAGATCTACGATCTACCCTTCACCGAGAAAGTTGCCTTTTGCATGGAGATCGATTTTTTCGTGTCAACCCACGGGACGGCCGCAATGATTGCCGGTGGGATGTGCGGTAAACCGGGTTTCTGCTACCACAACCCTGTTGAGTTGGCGACCGAGTTGCCGCTGAGCTACAAGGCCGTGCATGTCCTGCCACCTGAAAAGGCCCGCTTTCTTGAACCGATCCCCGAGCATATGCCACAGCATCATTGGCCGTTCACGATCGATTTGACCGCCATTCCATCGATATCCAGCCTCTTGGAAGCGAAACCAGATGCAACCGAAGGCGCTGACAAACACCAACCAAACCGTGGCGTTCGCACACCGTTTGACGTGCTCTAGCTGGCGTGGTGGGCTGAAGCCCCCTACGCGTTTATAGTTTGATCGCTTTTAAGTCAGACCAGTGTGCATGAATGCGCATCCTGCGGGGCCTAGCTGTCTGTCCCAAACACCCGCTCGATCGTTTCCATTACGTCGTCCATCAGGCCCGGGATTTTGGCCTCGGGTCCCGAAAACTGGAGGATCCAGCCGGAGCAGGTGAGTTTGCGCCGGATTTGTAGACCGCGAGCGAATTTGATGGAGCGGCGGGGAGCTTTGGGGGCGCCGGGGCGGTGTCTTGGTTTTGGGGGTTGAGTGCCTCGTGGATCACCGGTTCGAGTGCGGCCCATTGGCCGTTGAGCGTGTCGCAGCCCGAGGTACGGAGGGTGTCGGGCAAAAGGTCTTCCCAGCCTGCCCGGAGCGCGGAGGCGAGCCGTTCGATGCGCGCGATGGACAGCCGTTCGGGGGAGGCGAGCGTGCCGTCAAAGACCCCGACCACCAGTGTGATGCTGCGCAGCCGCGCTTTTTTTCTGGCATGACAATGTGCCGAAGAGGGTGGCGATGGCTGCGTCTTCGCTGTCGAAGAGGTCGGAGTGGAGGCAGTCGAGGATGAGCCGCACTTTCTCCCACGGGCTGATTTGCGCGCGGATTTCGTTTTCCGTGACCATGGCGGCGAGCGCGTCGGGGATGTCGCGGGGGCTGCGGAGGAAGGCGGGGATCGTGTCGTGGTCGAGCGTGCGGCAGGCGGCGAGGCGGCGGTAGCCCGAGATCAGCCCGTAGCGGTATCCATCCTGCGGTTGGCTGAGTTGCCAGACCTCGATCGGTTGGCGCAGGCCGTGGCTGAGGATGGAGTGTTCAAGCTCGGTCTGTGCCTCGGCGTCTTGCGCTCCGCGGTCGCGGGGCAGGGCGTCGGCGTAGATGTCTGCGAGCGAGATGTGCTGGAGGGGATCGGTCATGGGGGCCTCATCTGCTGTTCGGGTGCAGCATGGGGCCGGGATGTGCGGTGTTGCGCGACGTGAGGGCCCCCCGGGCGGTGGGGGCCCTTGTTGTTAATTGCTTAGCTGCTTGTTTCGGGCAGGATAACCTTGTCGATCACGTGGATCACACCATTCGAGGTTTCGATGTCGGCGTTGACTACATTGGCCTCTTCGACCTTCACGCCGTCATCGAGGTCGATGGTGACAGCGTCACCTTGAACGGTGGTGGCCTCCATGTCGTCCTGCAGATCAGTCGACATCACTTTGCCTGGCACAACGTGGTAGGTCAGGATCGCGGTCAGCTGGTCCTTGTTCTCGGGCAGCAGCAGGCTCTCCACCGTGCCTTCTGGAAGGGCGGCGAACGCTTCGTCCGTTGGCGCGAAGACGGTGAAGGGACCGTCGCCTTTCAGCGTGTCGACCAGCCCAGCGGCTTGCACGGCGGCCACGAGTGTTTCGAAGGACCCTGCGCTGACGGCCGTGTCAACGATGTCTTTTTTGCCTGTGCCTGCGATTGCAGCGGTTGCGACAGCGGCGATTGCGACAGTGGCGAGAAGTGTCTTGCGGATCATTAAAGTGTCTCCCTTAACAGAGTTGCGATAACCGTCATGCGGCATCGACAGGGAAACGCGCGGAAGTGGTAGATGGATCACGTGGAAATTTTTCCCACAACATCTTGAAACAGGCTGCCGAGCGCCTAAGCTGGGCCGTCTTCACATTTCCACTCACGACTTTGTTAAGTATGGCAGAAACCCGCCTGCGCTTGCGTCCTTGCGAAACGCTTTGCACAGTGTGCCCAGCTTTCAGCGGAGGATGTCGTGGGATTTGCAATGGCTGTGCTCGAGGTTTTGGTCCTCGGCTTCTTTTTTGTTATCGGTCTGGCGGTTGCTGTGGCTTTGGTCATGTTCGTCATAGACCGCGCCCAGACACATGATGCGATCCGGCGGAACTATCCGGTCATTGGGCGGTTCCGGCATTTATTTTCGACGTTGGGTGAGTTCTTTCGCCAGTATTTCTTTGCCATGGACCGCGAGGAGTTGCCGTTCAATCGGGCACAACGCGAGTGGATCAAGCGGGCGGGCGAGGGAGTCAGTAACACAGTGGCCTTTGGGTCGACCCGCAATCTGAATGTGGTGGGCACGCCGATCTTTGTGAATGCAGCATTTCCGCCGCTTGAGGATCAGTTTGCGCGCACCGCGCCAATGGTCATTGGTGAAGGTGCGCGGACACCATTTACTGCGCGCTCATTCTTCAACATCTCTGGCATGAGTTATGGCGCCATTTCCAAACCCGCCGTGCGCGCCCTGAGCCGGGGTGCGAAAGAGGCGGGTGTCTGGATGAACACGGGCGAGGGCGGGATCAGCCCGTATCACCTTGAGGGTGGGTGCGACATTGTCTTTCAGATTGGGACGGCCAAGTTCGGCGTGCGCGACGAAGAGGGCAACCTGAGCGATGACAAGTTGCGCGAAGTGGCAGCCCACAAGCAGGTGCGGATGTTCGAGATCAAGCTGGCGCAGGGGGCCAAGCCGGGTAAAGGAGGCATTCTGCCCGGGGCAAAGGTGACGGAGGAGATCGCTGGTATTCGGGGGCTGCGCGTTGGGCAGGATGGGATTTCGCCCAACCGTCATGCGGAGGTGAATGACTGGAACGATCTGTTGGATCTGGTGTGTCATATCCGCGAAGTGACGGGAAAGCCGGTGGGCATCAAAACCGTTGTGGGTGCCGAACACCCGGTGGCAGAGCTGTTTGCCGCGATCAACGCGCGGGGGGCGGCATGTGCGCCTGACTTTATTACAATAGACGGCGGTGAAGGTGGAACGGGTGCCGCACCAATGCCTCTGATCGATCTGGTGGGTATGTCGATCCGAGAGGCGCTGGTTGCCGTTGTCGACATGCGGGACGAGGCGGGCCTGAAGGATCGCATCCGCATTGTCGCCTCGGGTAAGCTGGTGAACCCCGGCGATATTGCCTGGGCCTTGGCAGCGGGTGCCGACTTTATCACCACTGCGCGCGGCTTCATGTTCAGCCTGGGCTGTATTCAGGCGCTAAAGTGCAACAAGAACACATGCCCGACTGGGATCACCACCCATGACAAGCGTTTCCAGAAGGGCCTTGTTGTCGAGGACAAAGAAAAGCGGGTGACCCGATATGCCCGTGAAATCATTCACGAGGTCGAGACCATTGCACATTCTGTAGGTGTGGCTGAGCCGCGGATGATGCGCCGCCGTCACGTGCGCATCGTGCAGGATGATGGCCGGTCCCGGCCGCTGAACGAAATCACTCCGAGTTACAACCCGGTGACAAGCGCGTGAGCGGATATCATTTTGGTACCCGGTCAGGACCATCTATGTGCCATGGTGCTTGAAACCTTAGGAGACACTTGAATGGCCCATCGTTGGAAAAACACCCTCACGCGCGCTGACGCGACGCCGCTGGCGGCGTACATGAACCGTCGGCAGATCATGGCAGGGGCGATGGGTCTGGGCCTGATCGGCGCGGCGGGCATGGCGCGTAGCGAGGAAGCCGAGCTTGAGCCCAATTCCTGGGAAGACATTACACAGTATAACAACTTCTACGAGTTCGGGACGGGCAAAAGCGATCCGGCACGCAATGCGCACATGCTGACGACTAAACCGTGGACTGTGGCGATTGATGGTCTGGTCGACAATCCCGGCGATTATTCAATGGACCAGATCATGGAGGCCATGACGATCGAAGAGCGTATCTATCGTTTCCGCTGTGTCGAGGCGTGGTCAATGGTGATCCCATGGAACGGGTTTGAGCTGGCGGACCTGTTGAATCTGGCAGGCGTGCAAGAGGGCGCGAAATACGTGGCCTTTGAAACGGCCCTGCGTCCCGACGAAATGCCCGGCGTGCGGTTCCCGACACTCGACTGGCCCTATGTCGAGGGCCTGCGGCTGGATGAGGCGATGCACCCGCTGACGATGATGGCGACTGGCATCTACGGCAAAACCATCCCTAACCAGAACGGTGCGCCGATCCGCTTGGTTGTGCCGTGGAAGTATGGGTTCAAATCGATCAAGTCGATTGTGCGTATTACAGTGACAGAAGACGAGCCACCGACCAGCTGGAATCAGGCGAACGGGCGCGAATACGGCTTCTATAGCAATGTGAACCCCGAAGTAGATCACCCGCGTTGGAGCCAGGCCAGCGAACGCTTGGTGGGCGGCGGATTGTTTGCCAAGCGCCAACCGACGCTGATGTTCAACGGTTATGAAGAAGAGGTCGCAAGCCTGTACGAAGGCATGGACCTGCGCGCGAATTACTGATGTTGGTGGACCGGATCAATCAGGTGGCCCGCAAGGTCCCCACATGGGCAGTGTATATAGTGTACCTGATCCCGGTTCCCGTACTTCTATATATGGCGCAAACCGGGGGCCTTGGCCGCGAGCCTATCAATGCCCTTGAGCGTGAGCTGGGAGGGATTGCGCTGCAACTTGTGATCATCGGTTTGTGCATCTCGCCTCTGCGGCGGTTCTTTGGCGTGAACCTGATCAAATTCCGTCGGTCGATGGGTGTGCTCGCCTTTACTTATGTCGCGCTGCATCTACTGGTGTGGGCTGTGCTGGACGTGCAGTCGATTGACCGCGTCTTGGCTGACATCATCAAGCGTCCGTACATTACAATAGGGATGGCTGCGTTCATCCTGATGGTGCCGTTGGCGCTGACGTCGAACAATACATCCTTAAAATGGCTGGGCGCAGTTTGGCGTCGGCTGCATCTGCTGACCTATCCGGTCGCGATTCTGTCCGGGGTGCATTTTGTCTGGCTCAGCAAGGGCTTTCAGTTGGAGCCTTTGGTGTACCTGACCGTGATTCTGGCGCTTTTGGCCCTGCGTGTTCCCACACTGGTCAGAAAAGTAGCGGCTTGAGGCGTGATTTGCCCTGAATTGGGCACTGTCTGCGTGGCGAGCCAGGTGTGACTCGGGCCTTAAGGGCAAAGATTTCGGAAAACCTGGGTGCTCAATCGGTGAATCGGGCGACTCGTTTGATTGAATCGGCTGCGATTCATCCGACTCTGGCCGCTGAGTCCGGTGAGTCTTGGGGATAGGTCTGTGGATAACCCTATATATTGATGACAGGCGTATGACGGAGCGCGTTGGCGCGGGTAATTTTATGCCGATTTGACCCGAGGTTCACGAAATTTGATTGCTTAAGCCTATGTTTTTTCGAGGAAAATGAGGTTTTTTGGAAAAAAATGCGATTTCTTAAAAAAAGCACTTGCGGGCACCCCGCACTAACCGTAGAACCCCCCTCACCGGCGGCGCAGAGATGCACCAACGGGGCGCCAGACGGGCCACACGGAAGCGGAAACGCAGACAGACGGCAACGAGACGCAAGAATAAATCAGAGGTAATCGAGGCGGGGCGCGCCAAAAAGTTAGGGCGCATCCAGTCGCTTTTGTCTCTACGCTCTTTGAAATTGATGATAACTGAAGAGATATGTGGGCGGTTTGGTTCATTTCGATGGATCAACGTCTGTATATCGCGCTCTTAGACCCTCGGGTCGATGATAGAGTGTCAGCTTCACTGTTTGGACGGTTTCTTGTTTTCTTATGAAAACCTGAAGCACAACAAACAGAAGACTGTCCCGATCATGCCGGTCGGGACGATGTGCAGAGGTTCGAACGTCAAGGATATGATGGCAACATCATTTCAACTTGAGAGTTTGATCCTGGCTCAGAACGAACGCTGGCGGCAGGCCTAACACATGCAAGTCGAGCGCACCTTCGGGTGAGCGGCGGACGGGTTAGTAACGCGTGGGAATATGCCCCTCTCTGCGGAATAGCCACTGGAAACGGTGAGTAATACCGCATACGCCCTTCGGGGGAAAGATTTATCGGAGAAGGATTAGCCCGCGTTAGATTAGGTAGTTGGTGGGGTAATGGCCTACCAAGCCTACGATCTATAGCTGGTTTTAGAGGATGATCAGCAACACTGGGACTGAGACACGGCCCAGACTCCTACGGGAGGCAGCAGTGGGGAATCTTAGACAATGGGGGAAACCCTGATCTAGCCATGCCGCGTGAGTGATGAAGGCCCTAGGGTCGTAAAGCTCTTTCGCCAGGGATGATAATGACAGTACCTGGTAAAGAAACCCCGGCTAACTCCGTGCCAGCAGCCGCGGTAATACGGAGGGGGTTAGCGTTGTTCGGAATTACTGGGCGTAAAGCGCACGTAGGCGGACTATTAAGTCAGAGGTGAAATCCCGGGGCTCAACCCCGGAACTGCCTTTGATACTGGTAGTCTTGAGT
>NZ_JBYNDP010000137.1:0-9326 GCF_059783535.1 Tateyamaria sp.
CTTTGGGCTGCGAGCCGACGTCCACTTCGGGTTGTGATTTCGCTTTCAGCCACAGACTGGCGGAGTTTGCGGGTCTAACTTCACAGAAACCACTAATTTTTGTAGGTCTCTCATCAAAGGAGATCGGCGATGTACCAGCCCACAGACGTAGTCACGACACTCGACGATGTGTACAAGGATATGCGTCGTCCTTATCCCAGCCAGACGTCAAAGTTCATCAACAGAATTGATGACCACATCCGCGTCTGGATTGAACACAGTACGTTCATGACGATGGCAACCGTGGACGCGAATGGGAATATGGATGTTTCACCAAAGGGGGATCCAGCCGGGTTTGTGAAGATACTGGACGACAAGACCCTCGCCATTCCCGACCGTCCCGGCAATCATAGATATGATGGGTTTCAAAACATCATCGAGACGGGGCGTATCGGGTTGGTTTTTCTTGTGCCGCACCGGAACGAGGTCGTTCGCTTGAACGGAAGTGCCCAGGTGATCCGAGACCTATCCGTGCGTGAAGCCTGCGCGATCAACGGTCGAATACCTGACTTCGCGGTGCTCACCTATGTCGAGGAAGCGTTTTACCACTGTGGTAAGTCGATTATTCGTTCAAAGCTTTGGCAGCCTGAAGTGCACGCTAAACCGGATGACCTGCCGACCTATGCAGAAGCTTTGATTGCGCATGGAAAGCTTGAAGTCGACTATGACGAAATGAGCGCTCATCTCCGCAACAACGAGGAAAACCGGTTGTACGACGAATGAACTCAGAGCTGTTCTCGTCTTCTACTGGCGACTCCCTCAAGCCAGATTTGTAAGGTCTCAGACTGCACAAGCTTTTTTCGCGCAAATATCCGCTTCGGGCTTGGGGTCCGGTAGTCAGTACATGGCGCCGCAAAGGTCTGCAAGGGGCCCAAAGTATCGAATGAGTAAGGCGCATTAACAGCGGCTTCGTTCGGACACGTCCGGCCTCCGCAAGCCCCAAGACATTTTGACCAGCAGCTCCCGTTCGCCGTCTGGGCCGAGCCGGAAAACTGGCCCCGGATTTCTGGGAAAGATTGCTGGCAGCGGTTGCGCACTACCCAGATGATCGTCGGCCATCTGTTACGTCAAAAAGCTGACGCATGGCCTCTTGCGAGGTGAGGTTGGAGTATAGATTGCACATGACATCGATCACGGCGTCATGCGTCAAGGCCCGCAGAGATGCGGGCCTTTTCAGTTTCGCTTCTATTCAAGATCAGAAGATGAAGTCTGCCGCATCAATGTCCGCGACATCCATATTTTGAAGAGTGATTTGATCTGGTCCGCCGTGGCTGATCACAACATCAGCGCCGTTCTGCGAGATCACTAGATCTGCCAACGATGTGACCGACGCATCGCCGCTGAAGTCCATGAGGTCCACACCATCTTCAAAGTCTGTGATAGTGTCTCTGTTCGATCCGTTGCCAAAGACGAAAACGTCTGCGCCGGAGCCACCAGTGAGGATGTCTTTGCCTGTACCGCCGTCGAGTACGTCGTTGTCGGCACCACCGTACAGCTTGTCGTTGCCGGACCCGCCATTCAAAGTGTCATCTCCTGCATCGCCATGCAGACGATCATTGCGGGCGCCTCCGTTCAATACGTCGTCCCCGTCACCGGCTTTCAAGAGGTCGTTGCCATCGTCTCCATTCAAGGTGTCGTTACCGGCTCCAGCGGTCAGTTTGTCCTTGCCGGCACCACCGTTCAAAACATCGTCGCCACCATAGCCATCGAGGTGGTCGTCGCCTTCCCCACCGGTGATGATGTCGAGATCTTCGGACCCTTTCAGCTGGTCGTTGCCGATCGTGCCGTCGATGACATTTTCGAGAACTGTTTCTTCCAGTGAAACACTGTAGGTTTCATTGTCACCGGTTTGCAGCGCAAATGCAAAGCTGGTTATGCCAGGCGCTGGAGTGAAGGAGAAACTGAAGGTGTTACCGTCCACTTCTGGTGCGGTGCTCGATGCAAAATGGCGATCGAAACCAGTCGTTTCCAGAGGGGCGCCGTCAACGAAATTGAAACCATGCGAATGGAAGTCAGAATGGTTCACCAATATCAGGGAAAGGTTGCCCGTCGGATCAGCGACCGTGACCGAAATTGTGTAGGTTTCGCCTGGCGTCAACCCGGTCAGGTTGATGGCGTCTTGCGTATCAGTCGGAGATAGCGTTCCGTTGAAGACGTCTCCAACGGCGATGTTATAGCTGCCGCTCGCATGTGCGTTTAAAACGGAGTCAAATGTTTCGTTGATTGTTGGCATTTCCGATACCCTTTTTGACAAGTTTTTTTGAGGGCGCCGGTGTCATCTGCTCGGCCAACCCATGGGCAGCGGGCTACAGACAAACTTGGGCGTCAAATCGACGAGATTGCGAAAAATTCTATAAAAAGTGTTTGCGCTTTGACACATTTGGTCAGGATTCTAGCAATGCCTGGGCACAGAGAATAAGGGAACCCACAGGCTCCTTTGTGTTGACACACCTTACTCAAGTTCGCGCAACGATCCAATGTCCAGCTTGAGCCCACAATAACCGACGCAGCAAGTTGCACGAATGTCTGCTTTTCAAGCGATGCCAAAGAGCCAAGGGAATCCAGCGAAGTTTTTTGCCGAGGGTCTAGGGATTCGTCGCACAGATTTTCATTGCGCTCAGCGCGCTTGCTCAAAGCGGCAGATACGATCGTATGCAAGTGGGATTTGCAGCACGGAGCGCTGTGGAACTGACGTTAGCTTCATATTCGACTTTGCGCGAGGAAAGCCAACCGATTACGAGCGGCAACAGGGAAACCAGTGGCCTCCCCTAAGCCTGTTGCAGTGCTCTCGCCGCGTAACTCCACGACATGAGTTCGTTAAGGCGTGTGACCTTGGTTGGCGATTTGGTGGAGAAACCATATGAACGATGCTTGGGGATGACGCCACTGAGCCTAGCAGACCAATTCAGTGGAGTAGGCGCATTGATCTTGGCCTGTAACGTGGGCAAAGACTCTGAACCAGATGTCGATGAGGCGCCTTCACGCAGCTAACGTACTAGGGTTCGGTCAATTCAATACATCACCGTATTGAGAGTGATGGAGATCGGTCGCCCGGCTTTGATCTTTGCGCTGCCACGGGCCATCAGCCAGCCGTCTTCGCGCTCTAGAAGCGCAACAAGCCTAAGGGTGGTCGACGTATATGCGACAGCGGGCCATGTGAATAGGAAATCGATCTGATGTGACTTTCCATCACTTTCAATGCTTATGGCTTGATCGCCCGGCTTTTTTTCCGGAACAGCGGTGTCATCCATAAAAATCTCAATCCGGCCCACCGGGATGACCTTCCCGCCTGCGTAAGTCACTCTGCCGCGCATGTCCTCCGGTTGGGCATGTGCTGTTTCTGCAAACATGGCAATCCCCAGTATCGGCACCCCGACAAGTAGCGTGCGGCGATTGAAACAGAGCGTCAATTCGGCATCTCCTTTTCGGTTTCATCATGTGTGCTGGCTCGGCCGACATTGCGCTTGCGGGAACCGGAAGGGCTGCACTAAACGCACCCCTTCCGATGGGCGTCAGATGATGACGAAGTCGTCCGCAGACAAGTCCAGGTTTCGGTCCAGCCGTGCAAACTGGATCGCTTCACCGCCACCTGAACCATCCGCATCATAGAACAACGCACCGTTATCCGTGTTGTAGATGATACGGTCATCGCTGTCGCGGGCCACCCCCGAAGCGCTGCTGTGGAATGAGTTGAATGCCAGCGCGCCTTCGCGGCCCAACTCCAGGAAGACCCGATTGTCGAGAAGGATCAGATCCTCATCGATCTCAAAGTCCCTGATCCGGTCGATGTTTCCATCCCCGAGATCTGTGGAGAAACGGAAGGTATCATCTCCCAGTCCGCCCGTGAGCGTGTCGCCCCCTAGTCCACCATCGAGCAGATCGCTGCCTCGCCCTCCGAACAGTACATCTGAGCCTGCTTCACCTGGTTCGGCGGGCGCTGGCGGGAATTCGACGGAGACGTTGAGCGTATATGTCGAGCCTTCGGGAACGACTTCTGTCCAGCCGCCCTCCTCAGACTCCTGCGTCCAACTTCCTTGCAGTATGTAGTAGGTTTCAGTTTCTTCAACGACGTGAACCGTGCTCGAATCGCGTATGGAGGTAGAGCCGGGGTCGCCGCCGCCATCGTCATTCTCGGTCACGACTTTTCCGTTGCTGTCTAGGAGCCGGATCCAGCTGTCGTGCACATTCGGGTCCGCGATGCCGTCGACGTCAATGGACAGAATGGTGCCGGCCACCAGTTCGATGCTGTAATAACCGCCCTGGCCATTTCCGGTCGCTTCGACGGTAGTGTGAAGCACTGTTGTCGAGTCGAAGATGTTCGGGTCCGCTTCCAGCGAAAAGTTGTCCGAGATGTCGAATGCCGTGGCGATTGAGTTGTTCGTCGCATCGGGTCCAAGCGTTACGTAGCCCGTGCCCAAACCAGGTGTCGGCAGGGTGCCATCTTCGTAAGCGAAGTCACCGAGCAGAGTGTCATCTCCGTTCCCACCACGCAACTTGTCATCACCCCCCTGTCCAGTCAGGACATTGGCGGCCTCGTCCCCGCGCAGAAGATCACCGAAGCCGGAGCCGGAGAGATTTTCGATTGAGACATAGGTATCACCGTCGGATCCGTCGCGACGCAGATTAAGCATGACCCCGCTGTTCGCGTCTGAATAGTCTGCGGTGTCACTACCGGCACCGCCATCCAACAGATCGCCTCCACCGCCGCCGGTCAACGTGTCGTCGCCCGCGCCGGCAGTCAGACCATTCACCTGATCGTCGCCGATGAGCCAGTCATCGTGAAAGGAGCCCTGCACATTTTCAAAACCCACAAGGATGTCGTGCTCGATCGCTGTACCACGACCGACAATCTGAACGGGTCCCGTGGCGTCCCCGCCCATGGCCATGCCATTGGCAAGATCGACAGTTACGCCACTTGAGCTGTTTCTGTAGACCACCGTGTCGATGCCTTCCCCGCCATCAAGATAGTCCTGACCGGCGCCACCGATGATCACATCATCGCCCCCTTCACCGTACAGAATGTCACCATCTCTGCCACCGTCCAGTGTGTCGCTGCCATCGCGACCGTTGAAGACGTCTCCGCCGCCCTGACCGATGAAGTGGTTGGCTGCGGAGGTCCCGATGAAGCGGTCGATCCGGTCATCGGATCCAATCAGACCCTCAATGCTATAGAACGTGTCGCCAGATGCTGTGCCGCCATTGGCAAAGTTGGTTTCAAGATTGACGATCAGTTGGAACGGGCTTTCACGGCTGTAGTCCACCGTGTCGCTGCCCGCACCGCCCCGGAAGACATCCACGCCCGCCTGACCGCTCAGCACATCGTCACCGTCACCGCCATCCAGCAGATCATCGCCCTGACCGCCCAGAATGGTGTCGTTGCCATCGCCGCCATAAAGCGCGTCGTTGCCGTCGTCGCTTTCGGTCTGATCCTCAAGATCTTCGATGTCGATGGTATTGTTGATGTCGCGGCTGGCAAGGGAATCCGTGCCGCCAATGATGATATCATCACCGCCAAGTCCGAAGATGGTATTGTCGCCAGCGCAGCCGTCTATCGTCTCATCCGTGTCGTCACCCACGATGATGCTGGTTCGGGTGTTGTCTCCGGGGGTCGGGGGCGTATCGCCGTCATCCTCTTCCAATTCGGCGATGGTGCTGTCGACATAGATGATGTTTTCGACATTGGCGATGTTCCCGATTTCCAGATCTCGCGACATCACGAAGACAGTATCATTGCCACCATCCATCTCTTCGCGCACCACGTCATCAAGGGAATCTACGAAATAGGTGTCGTCACCGTCACCGCCAGCCATCCGGTCACCGCCACCGCGGCCATCCAGGACATTGTCGCCAGCATTGCCGATAATGATGTCGTCATGTTGGCTGCCGATCCCGTTTTCGATGTAGTATTCGGTTTCATCCTCATTGTGGCCGGCAAAGATGGACACGTTGTTGTTGTGGCCGTTCACGCTGGAAAAATGTCCGGCGCGCATATCGAGGATGGTGCCCGCGATCGAGCCGGAAAAGTCCATCGTATCGGTGCCGCCGGTGTCGTGGATGACAAAACCGATATCGCGGGTCATGCCTGACGAGGTCAGTTCATAGCCATATTTCGTGCTGTTGAAGCCATAGACATCGTCATCGGTGTTCAGGTTGATTGTTTGGTACGTGCGCTCGCCGTTTTCGTCGACGGTTGAGAAGTAGGTGCGAATGACAGCTTCGATGTCACCCATCAACGGGGTCGCCGCAGACCAGCGCGTGTCCTCACCCACGTCAATCCCATCGAAATAGGACATGACGCTGTATTGCTGCCGGTCATAGATCCATGTGGCGTTGTTCAGATAGTTGATCTGAACGCCGCCGGGGCCACTGTAGTTGTAAAGACCCGGGTGGTTCAGGCCGAACTCATGACCGAATTCGTGAATGAAGGTGTCAAAGACGTAGCCGCCGATATCCGTGAGGTTGGGTTCGGTGTCGTGGAAGCGTTGCCCGACGCTGATGTATCGGTCGCTGGAAAAGGCGCTACCATCGCTTTGCTCGCCAATCTCCGGGCTGACCACCTGCATCCAGTCCGTGTCTTCGTCATAGGGCGTGTCGTCGACGATTTCGAACTCGAACGGTGTGACAGACGCCCACATCTCGAGCGCGCCAACGGCGGCTTCCTGATAGTCGGGGTGGTTGCTGAGCTCGGATACGTTGATCCGGAGCGGTTCGGCCGCGATCTCTGGTGTCAGGCTTCGTGGCAATGCGCCCAGGTAATCGAGATAGGCTTCGTAATCTTCACTTTTGCCAAAAGGATTGTCCGGCGTCTGGTCATTTTCCCACCACGCATCCTCGGCAGTGTCGGCATTCATATTTGCCGAGGTCGCCGGTTGATCGGATTCAGCTGCCGTGGGGCTGTCTGTCGCTTCATCCATATCAGCCCTTTCCGTGGCTTCGGCGCTGTCATGAGCCTCAACCGGGTTGGGGTTGTTCGCATCAAGAGCTGTCAGAGCGGCCAATGTCGGCGTCAGGGTCATCGCCTCGCCCAGGACCACTTGCAGACCTATCTGATCCGAACCGATCTTTCCAAATGAAGTTTCTTGTTCGGGGCCGTACCCCAGTTGGCACATCATGCACATCTTCAGATTATCCTTTCGCAGAGACGCCGGTGTCACTAGTTCAGATCGACGGAGAGAATAGGCGACGGACAGTGGCTTTGCTGATCACGTCGGAAACGATGAACTTCTTTGTTTTTTGAGGCGGCTAGCTAAGGCCACGCTGTCATGTTTTGGGACTCCTCTACCGGCAACCGTAAATCGCTACGGTCGTTCAGGATTTGCGGCACCCATGATCAACGGGCGTCGGGGTGACGGACTTGGGGGGCAAAGGGCTGGTTAAAAAACATGACACCTTCATCACTGGCGGATGCAGTGTTTGTGGTGCACATAAAGTTCTACCTTGAATTGAATAATCACCGTTTCGTGATGCAGTTCAACTGGAAATCCAAATCACGCCGTGATCGGCGAAACTTGGCTTGAAAATGGGAGTTTACCTTGGGTAACCAAAGCGAGACCGATGACCCTGACCCGTGCCGCATTGATCCTTGGCTTGCTCTCCGTTGTAGGACCATTCGCCATCGACATGTATCTGCCTGCAATGCCAGTGATTGCGGCAGACCTGGCGGTCGAACCAGCCGCTGTTCAGGGCACTTTGATCGCGTACTTTTTCGGCTTTGGTCTGGCGCAGCTGATCTATGGCCCCTGGTCGGATCAGGTGGGCCGCAAGGCGCCCCTTTACTTCGGGATGACTGTGTTTGCTCTGGCCTCAGTCGGCTGCGCCCTCGCCTCGAGCATCGAGGTGTTGATGGCCTTCCGCGTTTTGCAGGGTCTTGGCGGGGCAGTGCTGCTGGTTCTTCCGCGCGCTGTCATCCGGGACCTGCGTACCGGCCCAGAGGCCATGAAACTGATGGCGCTGGTCATGTTGGTCGTCTCAGTCTCTCCTATGGTCGCGCCACTCGTGGGCAGTGGTCTGCTGGCGCTCGGCCCTTGGCGGGTCATCTTTTGGGCGCTAAGCGCGGCGGCGGTACTCAGCCTTGCACTGACGGCGACGGCTTTGCCGGAAACGCTGGCGGCGGAAAAACGATCGCGGATCGACCTTCCGCAGCTATGGCGCGATGCACGGCTGCTGCTGCGCGATCCGGTGTTCATGGGGCTGACCTTGATCGGTGGCTTCGGCAGCTTCATGGTGTTCATCGCCAGCGCGTCGTTCGTCTACAGCAGCCAGTTCGGTTTGATCCCGACCGGCTTCAGCCTTGCCTTTGCAGTCAATGCGCTCGGCTTCTTTGCCGCCTCGCTAGGGGCGTGGTTCGGCACCGTCCATCTGATCCGCATGGCGGTCGTTGGGTTCGCAGTCCTAACCCTGCTCCTGCTCGCTTTGGTCGCGTCTGATTTTGGTACGCTTCTGACCATCATCGCTGGATTATTTCTGGCCAATGCCTGTCTCGGCCTCCTGATACCGACCACGATGGTCCTGGCGCTCGATCCCCATGGGCGCATCGCCGGCCTTGCCTCCTCACTCGGCGACACTGTGCAGATGCTGACGGGCGGCTTGATGGTGACCCTCTCAGGCCTGTTCTTCGACGGCACGGCCCTGCCGATGATCGCTGGAACCGCAGCCTGTGCGGTTCTCACCTTCGCCGTGGCGCTCCCAACACTTCGCCGATTGACACTTGCCGCGTCGAGCGCGCCGTAACCACGAAAGGAATCCTCAATGGACACATCAATTCCCAAGTCCACTCCGGCACACCTGAAAGTTGCGATGCTCTGTTACCCGGGCATGACCATGCTGGACCTGACTGGACCGCAAGCCGTTTTGGGGTCTCATGCCGAGACGTACCTCGTCTGGAAGACGCTCGACCCGGTGGCCACCGACTCTGGCCTATCGATCAACCCCTCACATACCTTCGAAGATCTTCCAGACGACCTGGACGTGCTGTTCGTGCCGGGCGGCTACACCGCCACCGGGACGATGGGTGAAGATGACGTGATCGACTTTCTTGCGCACACCGGAGGCACCGCCAAATATGTCACCTCCGTCTGCTCCGGTGCACTGCTCCTTGGCATGGCGGGGCTGCTCGATGGCTACCGGGCCGCGACCCATTGGGCTGTCTATGATGTGCTGGAGGCACTTGGGGTTGAGCCAGATCACTCCCGCGTCGTTCATGACCGCAACCGCATGACCGGCGGCGGTGTGACTGCGGGCAGATTCGGCAAATCCAGCACCACGTAGCGGCTTTGCAAGGGCTCCGG
>NZ_JBYNDP010000138.1:0-9283 GCF_059783535.1 Tateyamaria sp.
TGAACTTATGGAGGCCGCCCAGACGGTCAATCCGCTCGGCCGTTGGGCGCAGCATGAGGTGATAGGTGTTGCCCAGCAGAATATCGGCGCCCGTCGCGCGCACGCTCCCGGGCAGCATCGCCTTGACGGTGGCGGCTGTCCCTACGGGCATGAAGGCTGGCGTGCGGATCTCGCCCCGTGGCGTGGTGATGGTGCCGGTGCGGGCACGGCCATCTGTGGCATGCAAATCAAATGAAAATCGGGTCATGGCCCCTCATGCCGCGCAGATGCGGAAATGCCAAGACCCTGCGCGCCAGACGCAGAAAGACCCCGCAATCGCCCAAAGGTGGCGCGTTTCACGCCCGGTTTTAGACAAATTGTATAGATACGCCTCCGTCCTGAACATTTTTATCCCGTGCCCGATCCCGGGGATGGCCCATTCACAAAGCACGAGGCCTCGCCATGAGCAGCGCAGGACAGCCCCCAACAACGGTCACCATTGACGATACCGGCAACGACCAGAATTGGACCACAATCACGAATAGCTACGACTGTTCCGGCTTTTTGGTGGCCACAGACACCATTATGGACAATGGCAGCACCGTGTCGGAAACGTTTTTCGGCCCCCAACGGCTCAGCCTGACCGTCACGGATACCAGCGCCAACAACGCAAACTGGGCATCGCGCACAACCGAATGGAACTGGAAAGGTCAGAAAACGGCTCGAACAATTGAATACGACAATGGCGACGAACGGATCGAACGGTTCGACGCAGTGACGGGCACGCGCACACAACGCACCGATATCGATGGCAACGACGACAAACCCTGGACATCGATCACAACAAGCTACGATGCAGCGACCGGTGCACGTATCGGCTCGGAAAAAGTACTCGACAACGGCCGCATTGAAACCTTGACATTCGATGCCGATACCGGCGTTCGCACCAGCCGGACACTGACCGATGGTGGAAACGACAATCCTTGGCAGTCCAAATCGTTGACCTATCACGCCGCCACGGGGCAACTGACGGAAAGAGAAACCGTCTTTGATGACGGCCGTACCGACACCATCACTTACCAGAACGGCAAGAAAGCCTCTCAGGTTCTGACAGATGGTGACAATGACACGTTCGACTGGGTGACACGCGAAACCACCTACGATGCCAATGGTCGCCTTGCCCTGGCCCAAGAGGTGCGCGACGATGGCGATCTTGTTGTCGAAACCTATGCCGGTGGCCGGCTGACCGGGCAGACTACGTTTGACAATTCTGGAAACGAGGCCTGGCACGTTGAAGAAGTGACATTCAACACTGCAGGCGATGTCGTGGACACAGCCTACTACGATGAATCGGGCAACCTTCTGATCTTCTGATCTTGCACGCGCGCCGGCCTTCCGCCGGATTGGCAAGGACCACACGCCGCCTCGCGTCGAGGCGGCGTTTCGTGTTGTGCCGACCCATCTGACCTACGCACTAGTCAGCTTTTCGCCCTGCGCGCAGCCTGTCCGTTGTGGGCGGCCACCACCCACGCTACGGTGTCGGAAAAATAACGACACAAGACAACGGGGACAACATGGACACGCTGAATTTCGGCTGGGAAGAATGGGTGTCACTGCCCGAACTGGGATTGCCCGCCCTTAAGGCCAAGATCGACACCGGCGCGCGCACGTCAGCGCTCCATGCCCATGACATCGAAGTGTTCGGCCCTGCCAAGCAACCCAAGGTTCGGTTCAACGTCCACCCGATCGCAGGCAAGGACCATGTATCGATCACTTGCTCGGCGCCGATCCTCGACCGGCGCGAGGTCACGTCCTCCAATGGTGAGGCAGAACTGCGGTATGTGATCGAAACCCGTCTGGACGTCGGTGGACAGTCCTGGCCTATCGAGGTCACGCTGACAGACCGTTCCTCAATGACCTCACGAATGCTCCTCGGGCGTCAGGCCTTGCAGGACCACATCACGATCACCGCCTCGGAAAAACGGCTGCAACCCGAACTCAGCTACGATGTTTACCACTCCTCCGCGATGCGGAAAGTGGCTCCGGCCCGATCCCTCCGCATTGCCGTACTCAGCCGCGAAAACAACTACTCGACACGCCGTCTGGTCGAAGTGGGCGAAGCGCGCGGCCACACGGTCGAGGTGATCGACACCACCCGCTGCTACATGGCGATCAATACCATGGCGCCAGAGGTGCACTACGATGGCAAGCGCCTGCCCCGCTACGACGCCGTGATCCCCCGCATTGGCGCCTCCATCACCGCCTATGGCACAGCCGTCATCCGGCAATTCGAGACCACGGGCACCTACTGCGTGAACGGCAGCGCCGGGATCACGGCCAGCCGTGACAAGCTGCACGCACACCAGATCCTCGCCTCGAAAAAGATCGGCATGCCCACCACCGCCTTTGCAGCCTCACCCAAGGACACGGCCAACATCATGGGGCTCGTCGGCACCGCACCCGTGATCGTGAAACTGCTGGAAAGCACGCAAGGAAAAGGCGTTGTGCTGGCAGAAACCAAGAAAGCGGCGGAATCGGTGATTGATGCGTTCCGAGGCCTCCGCGCCAACTTTTTGGTGCAGGATTTTGTCAAGGAAGCGGCAGGTGAGGATATCCGCTGCCTCGTCGTGGACGGCAAGGTCGTGGCCTCCATGAAGCGCACCGGGGCCGAAGGCGACTTCCGCTCGAACCTGCACCGCGGCGGCAGCGCCACATCCGTGCGGATCAGCAAGGCCGAGCGTGACGCCGCCGTCCGGGCCGCCCGGGTATTCGGGCTGGGCAAGGCGGGCGTTGACCTGCTGCGGTCCGAAAGCGGCCCCAAGGTGCTAGAAGTAAACTCAAGCCCCGGCTTCGAAGGGATCGAAAACGCCACAGGCAAAGACATCGTGGGCAAGGTCTACGACATGATCGAAGCGCGGGTGAAACCCAAACCCGTTCGACGGCGCGGGTAAGGTTATCCGACGCGCCGCAGCTTCTCGGTCAGCACCCAGCCGGTCGCTTATTCGCCGTTGTTGTTACGGTATCGCGCCTTCGAACAGCTGGTTCCCATCTCCCGCAAGGTGTTCTTTCTGCCACGCCCGGTGCCAGATCGTTCCACTTTTGCGAAATGGGGGGCCCGGGCGACCCTTTACCGCCCCCGCCCCGTTCCCTATATAAACACTCAGGAACAAGTCCGGGGATCCCATGAACCAGCCCACCGAACAGATGGAAGGCACGCCGCTGATCGCGCCCTCGTCAACCGACCACCCGCTGCACGAGGCCGTAGTAGAAGCCTGCCGCACGGTCTATGACCCCGAAATCCCCGTGAACATCTTTGAACTTGGCCTGATCTACACGATCGACATCAATGCCGAGAACGAAGTGAAGGTGATCATGACGCTCACCGCCCCCGGTTGCCCCGTCGCAGGCGAGATGCCTGGCTGGGTCGCGGACGCCATTGAACCGCTTCCAGGTGTCAAACAGGTCGATGTGGAACTGACATGGGAGCCGCCCTGGGGTATGGAGATGATGTCGGACGAAGCGCGCCTCGAACTCGGTTTCATGTAAGCGTCACAAAACCATCACGAACGCATTGGGAAACCGTCATATCGGCGCTTCATCCTGCATGGATAGATACCGTCGAAGGATTCTCAAATGCGCCTTACTGCCGCCTGCATTCTGCTTGCCACGATTCCTGCCGCCCTTGTGGCCGATACGCTCGCCATCGACTACGGTCCCCGACCTGCCTACCTGATTGATAAACTTCCCGACGGCGACCTGAAGACAAAGCTGCAAAGCTGTCAGGGCCAGACACCCGCCAAGACGGACTTTTCCATCGGCCACCGCGGCGCGCCCATGATGTTCCCCGAACACACGGTGGAATCGAACGTGGCGGCTGCGCGCATGGGGGCTGGTATCCTCGAATGTGACGTGACCTTTACCAAGGATCACGAACTGGTCTGCCGCCACGCGCAAAACGACCTGCACACGACCACCAACATCCTCCTGACCGATCTGGCCAGCACATGCGTCACCCCGTTCTCGCCCGCCAGCGGCGATGCAGAGGCGACCGCAGAATGCCGCACGTCCGAACTGACGCTGGCCGAGTTCCAAACGCTGACGCCGAAAATGGACAGCGCGAACAAGGCGGCCACCACGGCAGAAGAGTATCAGGGCGGTGTCGCAGGCTGGCGCACCGACCTTTACACCAACGGCGCACACCTGATGACACATGCCGAGTCGATCACACTGTTCAAATCGCTCGGTGCCAAGTTCACGCCCGAACTGAAATCACCCTCGGTCGACATGCCCCACAACGGCTTTTCACAAGCTGACTACGCACAAAAGCTGATCGACGAATACAAGGCCGCCGGTGTCCCCGCATCGGACGTCTGGGCCCAGTCTTTCAACCTTGAGGACGTTCTGTACTGGATTGAAAACGAACCAGAGTTCGGTGCGCAAGCCGTCTATCTCGACAACAGTTACAGTATCGACGGTTTTGACCATAACGATCCGGCAACCTACCCCGACAGCATGGTCAGCCTTTATGAACGCGGCGTACGCTATATCGCGCCGCCGCTGTGGATGCTGGTCACACTGGAAAACGGACAGATCGTGCCCTCGGCCTACGCAAACGAAGCCAAGGACGCCGGTCTGAACATCATCACATGGACGCTCGAACGCTCAGGCCCATTGGGCAATGGCGGTGGCTGGTATTTCCAATCAATCGCGGACGCGACAACGCATGACGGAGTGTATTACGAGCTGCTGGATGTGCTGGCACAGGATGTGGGCGTCGTTGGCGTCTTCTCTGACTGGCCCGCCACGGTGACGTATTACGCCAACTGCATGGGCCTGTAACCCGTACCCGGCGCCATCCCCCCGCGCGCCCCTACAGGTCTGCAAAGGGCCGCCGATCCCCCGGCGGCCCTTTTTTGCTTGTGTTATAAACGGCGCAAAACCCACATCAGCACCCGGCGGCGGCGCTGACTGCGCTTGCGAATTCGCTCCTCCTCTTGCATTTTTGCAAACAGGTCTTGCTCCTTTGCATAAAGGCTATTCATTTCCAGTGACTTGTAAGGGTGCTGCATGACAACTCCTTTCGTTGATAGTGACTATATGGCAGCCGCTTTACGGCATTGTCAGACCCCGGAATCGCACCTACATTTGCAATCATGCAAATCACTGACTGGACAGATTACGGACTTTTCGCCGCCGTGGCCCGCCACGGCTCGCTCGCGCGTGCAGCCCGGGAAACCGGGCTGAGTCAGGCCACCCTGTCGCGGCGCATGACAGCGCTGGAACAGCGCACGGGCCGCAGGCTATTTGCCCACGGCGCTGCAGGCTATACACCCACGACTGAAGGCCGCGCGCTGCTCGAACAGGCCAAGAAAATGGAGGCGGCGGCCCGCGGCATCGCCCATTGGTCCGCCGCACAATCCGGCGCACCTCGCGTACGCATCTCTGCTGGCACGTGGACCACGCTCTACATCTCGCGGCACCTTGCCACCTACTGGACCAATGGCGATCGCTGGACGCCGGAATTTGTCAGTTGCAACCTCGACATGGACATCGAACGACGCGAGGTCGACATCGGCATCCGAAATCGCCGCCCCGACCACGACTGGCTCGCCGGCAGACGCACCGGTCATGTCGAACACGCCGTCTACGCCGTGTCCGAGGATATTCAGGGCTGGATCGGCCCCAGCGACGACACCGCCACCCTACCCTCCGAAGCCTGGACCGTGGCCAATCACGGCTCGGAACTTGTGGCTGTTTCAAATGATCCACTGGTTCGCATGGCATTGGCGCAAAGCGGCGTGGGACGCGTCGTGCTGCCCACTTTCGCGGCCGATACCGCCCCCGGCCTTGTCCGCGTGTCTGGCATCATCGACGCCCTCACGGCCGAAGAATGGCTGGTCTGCCATCAGGACACCCGACACGATCCTGCGATCCGCGCCGCACTCGATGCCATCAGCGGCTTTCTCAAGCGTCCGCGCCCCTTGCGCGAAGATGCCCAAAGCCCTACTTTAAAAGTCGGATAAGCAAAGAGGCTCCCATGTTCTCGATCCCCGGCAAAAACGCCGTCAGCATCACCCCGCGCGCCGCCGCGCAAATCTCCAAATTGATGGAGAAAGAAGGCCATTCAGGCCTCCGCATCGGCGTGAAAAAAGGCGGCTGCGCAGGCATGGAATACACCATGGAATACGTGGAAGAAGCTGATCCCAACGACGAAACCGTCGAACAGGATGGCGCCCGTGTCATGATCGCGCCCATGGCGCAGATGTTCCTCTTCGGCACCGAAATCGACTATGAAACCTCGCTGCTCGAATCCGGGTTCAAGTTCAACAACCCCAATGTGACGGACGCCTGCGGCTGCGGCGAAAGCATTTCGTTCAAGGACGTGGACGAACTGGCAGCAGAGCAGAACGCCCCGTAAAATGGCCGTCAGCGCCGAAGAGATCGAACACGCGCTTGATCTGTTTTCCGGCCTGGGCTCACTGTCGACCCGCAAGATGTTTGGTGGTGTGTCGATCTATTTCGAAGGCACGATCTTTGCGATTCTGATGTCGGACGGGCGCCTTTTGCTCAAGGGCCAAGGCGACATGCAGGCCCGGTTCGAAGCAATGGGGCTCGAACGGTGGGACTACAAACGCAAAGACGGCAGTGCCACGCACATGCCCTACTGGTTCCTGCCAAACAGCGCCCAAGACGACGCCGACGAGGCCACAGGCCTCGCGCGCGCAGCCCTTGCCCACTTGTAAGGTGGGCAATCAGACACGCGCCTCCCGCGCAAGGGTCTCCTGAAACACCCGCATGAACGCCACCCGGTCCTCGGCCATGGCGCGCGCCGGTGCCGTGTTCAATGTCTCGGCCACGCCAAAAAGCTTCACCTGGAAATGATCCAGCGCATAGGCGCGGTCATCCAAGTCCCGATCAGCGGCCAGCGGGTCCCGACCATGCACCAACCCGGCCCCCATCTGCCCCGCCACGTTGAAACAGCGCGCAATGCCAAGCGCCCCCAACGCCTCCAAACGGTCCGCGTCCTGTACCACCTGCGCCTCAAGCGTCTCGCACGGCACGGCAGCCGAATAGCTGTGGGCGCGAATGGCATGCGCCACCGTGTCCTGCCCCGGTAGACCCCGCGCCGCCATCCACGCGACCGCATGATCCGCTGACAAGGCTGCAGCCTCAATCCGACGTGGATCATCCTTGGGCACGTTCACGATGTCATGCAGATAGGCCGCGATCATCAGCACATCGCGATCGACCGGTGCCTCCAACCCATCCGCGATCCGCTGACAGTTCGCCCAAACGCGCCGCACGTGCCAGATGTCATGCGATCCGTCATTCTGCGCGCCCCAAACGCGCAGAACCTCCGCTTCAAGATCATCCTGCAAGCTCATGATTTTCCTTGCAGGTGCACGTAGGTTTCTTCAAACCGCGCACTCAAATGATCCCCCGCCAGCATAACCTCATCGGACCCTTCCGGGGCGACGTTTGTGTCATAGGTCGGATTGAAGAACAGCGGGATTGAGATGCGCTCGGCCAGCCCACCGACAACCCGGTGCGGTGTCGCCTTGACCCGGCCCCCAGTCCAGAACTCCAGCATCTCACCAAAGTTGATGATGAACTCACCCGGCGGCGCACTGACCGGGATCCACCCGCCGCCCCGCTTGCGCACTTCCAACCCCGGCGATCCATCCGTCGCCAGCAAGGTCAGACAGCCATAATCCGTATGGGTCGCAATCCCAAAATCCTTGGCGCCAGCCCAATCGGGACGCGCCGGATAGAAATTGCCCCGCAGCAGCGCCATGGGCGTCTCGAACGCCCCATCGAAATGGGCCGGATCAGCGCCAATGGACCGTGCAATAGCGGTCAACAACCCCTTCGCAACGCTCAAGGCATCCCCGTAATATCTTGAAATCACGTCCTTAAACGCTGGATCATCCGGCCACAGGTTCGGCGCATAGAACCGCTTGTCCCCAAGGGGATGCCCCTCTGGCAGCTGAAACCCCACATCGAAAAACTGCTTGTAGTCAGGGTTGGCATCAGGATCGACCTGCTCCGATCCGGGCGCGCCCCAACCCCGGTTCGACCCGGTGCGGGCCATATCCACCGCCCGCTTCTGCGCCTCGGGCAAGTGAAAGAACGCGCGATAAGTCTCAATCGCCTCCTCCACACGCGCCGCCGACAATGCGGTGTTGTGCACCGTGGCAAAGCCCACCCCGGTCGCCGCCTCGCCCAAGGCTTTCAGGCTTTCTGCATCTCCGGCAGCCAGTGCTGCCGCATCCAAACGTGGGATCATGTCCTGTCTCCATGCTGCGGGCGCAGCCCTAGCGCAGCCACACCCGCGATGCTAGGACCAAGGCACCAAAACCGGAGAGAGACATATGCGGCGCACATTGGCAGCAGGCAACTGGAAGATGAACGGCACACCCGAGATGTTGGCGGAGCTGGCGACGCTCACGAGCGGCGCGTCGGACACCGCACCACAGATCATCGTCTGCCCCCCCGCGCCCCTACTCACCCGCGCCGCCGCAGCCACAGAAAACAGCCCCGTCGAAATTGGCGGCCAGGACTGTCACGCCAATGCCAAGGGCGCCCATACCGGCGATGTTGCCGCGTCGATGCTCAAGGACGCAGGCGCCAGCGCCGTGATCGTCGGCCACTCCGAACGTCGCGCCGATCACCACGAGACCAACGCGCAAGTCCGGGTCAAGGCCGAAGCAGCCTACGCCGCGGGCCTCACCGCGATCATCTGCATCGGCGAAAGCGAAGAAGAACGGCTCGGCCCTGACTGCCTCGACATCATCGCAGCCCAACTCGATGGCTCGACCCCGGACAGCGCCACAGCCGAAAACACCGTGATCGCCTACGAACCCATCTGGGCCATCGGTACTGGACGCGTGCCAACCATGGAACAGATCGTGGAAACCCACGACATGATCCGCGAAAAACTCGTTGCTCGCTTTGCCGAACGAGGCGCAAACATGCGCGTCCTCTACGGCGGCTCGGTCAAACCCACCAATGCCGCCGAAATCTTTCAGGCCGAAAACGTCGATGGCGCCCTCGTTGGCGGCGCGTCCCTGAAAGCGGCAGACTTCCAGCCGATCATAGACGCACTCGCCGCACCCTGATCCCTATTCACTTTGCCAGAAAAACCGCGGGGGCGTTCGAGGGGGCAGAGCCCCCTCGTCAGCAGAAATGAATCGCGTCGCGCGTCAGCGCGTCCTTGGGATCACTGCACGATGATCTCCGGCCCCATCATCAAGGTCGGCAACCAGATCGAGATGGCCGGGATATAGGTCACCATGATCAGGAA
>NZ_JBYNDP010000139.1:0-6821 GCF_059783535.1 Tateyamaria sp.
ATCCTGACCGACAGCGACATCTGGCTGAACATGCAGGCCACGGCGCATTTTCTGTTCTGGACCATCGCGCTGCAGGTGCTGATCGGGTTCACGCTGGCCTGGCTGATCAACAAGAAGTTCAAGGGCAACGACCTCTGGACCACAATCATCGTGTTGCCCATGATGCTGTCGCCTGCGGTGGTCGGGAATTTCTGGAAATTCCTCTATCAACCGCAAATCGGCCTCTTTAACTACATCATCGCCTTCTTCACAGGCAAAGAACCCTCAAGCTTCGAGATGCTCGGCTCCGTCCAATTGGCCCCTTGGTCCATCGTCATCGTGGATACATGGATGTGGACACCCTTCGTGATGCTGATCTGCCTTGCGGGACTCCGGTCGATCCCTGACTACATATACGAAGCGGCCGAGGTCGACCGCGCCTCGAAACTGCGCCAGTTCTTCACCATCACTATTCCCATGGTTCTGCCCTTTCTGATGCTGGCGGTGCTGTTCCGTGGGATCGAGAACTTCAAGATGTTCGACCTCGTCGTGCAACTCACCGGCGGCGGCCCAGGTTCGACAACCGAACTCACCTCGATCAACCTCAAACGCGAGGCGTTCGAGAAATGGCGCACGGGCTACGCATCCGCCTACGCCATCATCCTCTTCGTGACGGTGTTCGGACTCGCCAGCATCTACGTCAAAGCCCTCAACAAGGTGAAGGAACGCTGAGAATGCCCCGATCTATCCTTCATCTTGCCAGAAATACTTTCGGGGGGCGGCGCACATGCGCCGGGGGGCAGACAGCCCTCCTCCAAACTTCGAAACCTAAACCGGACGGCACATCATGAGCGCATATTCCGTCACCGAACCCAGCACGCGGTCGAAATGGTTCGCCGGATCGCTGGTCATACTCTATGCGCTGATCACCATGATCCCGTTGGCATGGATCATGCTCACCGGCTTCAAGTCGCCCAGCGATGCGATTAGCTACCCGCCCAAGGTCGTGTTCGAGCCCACGCTCGAAGGGTACGTGAACCTGTTCACCACCCGCACGCGTCAAACGCAGGAATTCCTTGAGGCCAACCCGCCGCAGAACTGGGCGGACGAGATCGTGCGCGAATACGACATGGTCATCGTCGGTCCGTCGAAATTCGGTGAGCGGTTCCTGAACTCGGTCATCATCGGCTTCGGCTCGACCTTCCTGAGTATCTTCCTCGGCACGCTCGCGGCCTACGCTTTCAGTCGCTTTAAAATCCCACTGGCCGACGATCTTCTGTTCTTCATCCTCAGTACGCGGATGATGCCGCCCATCGCCGTCGCGATCCCCATCTTCCTGATGTACCGCAACCTCGGCCTCAGCGACACGCATCTGGGCATGATCCTTCTCTACACGGCGGTGAACATCTCGCTCGCTGTCTGGCTGCTCAAGGGCTTCATCGACGAAATTCCCCGCGAGTATGAAGAGGCGGCGCTGATCGACGGCTACACGCGGTTCCAGGCGTTCTACAAGGTGGTGTTGCCGCAAGCGGCCACGGGCATCGCTTCCACCGCCATCTTCTGCCTGATCTTTGCCTGGAACGAATACGCCTTCGCGGTGCTGCTGACCTCGGCCACGGCCCAGACAGCGCCACCCTTCATCCCGACCATCATCGGCGTCGGAGGCCTCGACTGGCCCGCGGTTGCGGCTGGGGCCACGATCTTCCTGCTGCCCGTGATGATTTTCACCATCCTCCTGCGCAAGCACCTGTTGCGAGGCATCACATTCGGAGCGGTGCGCAAATGACCCGTCTATGTCGGATCACAACATCTTGGTGCACCGGGGGGGTGCCGGTGGGGTGCACAGGGGGTGTACGGATGCTGTACGGATGTCACTCCCCTGTTTTCAGCCAATTGGAGAGCACGTCATGCGCACGTTTCTGACCGGCCTCATGCGTATGCGCCGCGGCCCGTGGGAGATGCTGGCCACCATCATCATCGCCCTGGGCGTCTTCATGCTGATGCAACCTTTCGTGCTCTGGGCCTTTACCTATTCCTTCATCACCACGCTCGTCGGGACAGTCATGTTCATCATCGTCTCGCATTTCCCGGAGGGCGAATAGATGTGGGAACAAGCCTGCCCAATCTTGCCTGCACGCGATTTCGATGTGACCGAGACCTTCTACAAAAAGCTGGGTTTCGACACGTGGTACAAGGATGGTGAATACCTGCTGATGAACTGTGACAAGGTGGAACTCCACTTCTTTTCCAAGCCCGATCATACGCCCGAAACGTGCGACCACGGGGTCTATATCCGGCCCAAGTCCGTGGACGCCTTGTCCGACCAGATAGCAAAGCTGGACCTGCCGAGGGCGGGCGTCTTTCCCAAGTTTCTGCCCGCCGAGGACAAGACCTGGGGCATGCGTGAAGCGACGCTTTGGGATCTGGATGGCACCCTCTTGCGGATTGGCGAGGAGGCCGCAGATGGCTGAAATTGTTATCAAAAATGTCCGTAAGGAGTTCGGGGATTTCGTCGCGGTGCGCGAAAGCTCCTTCACCATCGAAGATGGCGAATTCTTCATGCTGCTGGGCCCCTCTGGCTGCGGCAAGACAACGACCTTGCGCATGATCGCAGGACTGGAACTCCCTACGAGCGGGGAGATTTACCTCGACGGCGAAGAGATCGGCCAACGCCCGCCCTCCGAGCGCGATATTGCCTTTGTTTTCCAGATGTTCGCGCTCTATCCGCATATGAATGTCTACAAGAATCTCAGCTATCCGCTGGTCAGCCAGGGCATGCCCCGCGCGCAGGTCCGGGCCAAGGTGGACGAGGTCGCGACGATCCTCGGGATCAAGGACATCCTCAAGAAGCCCGTCGGCGGTCTGTCCGGCGGGGACCGGCAACGGATCGCACTGGGCCGCGCGATCGTCCGCGAACCCAAGGCGTTCATGATGGATGAGCCGCTTGGAGCACTCGACGCCGAATTCCGCGAACACATGGCCGAAGAACTGCGCGCCCTGCACGACCGCATGGGCGCCACCACCGTCTATGTGACCCACGATCAGCTCGAAGCCATGCAGATGGGCGACAAAATTGTCGTGATGAACAACGCCGTCGTCGAACAGTTCGGCAAACCGCAGGACATCTACGACATGCCTGCCACCATGTTCGTGGCCGACTTCATCGGCTCACCGTCCATGAACTTCCTGAATTTCCAGGGAAAAGTTGCAAAGGGTGAAGAGATAGTCATGCTCGGCGATCAGACGATGAGCGTGCCGGCCCTGCGTGAGGGTGCCGCCGGAGACCTGGTCTTTGGCGTCCGCCCAGAACATATCCTGCTGTCTGACGACGGCGGCTATCGCGGCAAGGTTCTGGCGACCGAATACCTTGGCACGACACAGATCATAACGCTCGACACCCCGAACGGAGAGGTGAAGGCGCGTATCGCTTCTGACCAGCCCGCGACAGTGGGCGAAACGGTGGGCCTCGGCTTCAACAGCAAGACCGTGACCCTGTTCAACAAGGCCACGGGCCGCGCTCTGCGCTCGGAACTGAACGAAGGAGTGCTGGCCCATGGCTGAGGTGCAACTGAGCGGCGTCTCCAAGTCCTTCAAGGCGACGCAGGCCGTGATCGAGATGGACCTGACCATTCCCGACGGCGCGTTTGTTGTCCTTCTTGGGCCAACAGGTGCAGGCAAGACCACTACCCTGCGCCTGATTGCAGGCTTGGAAAAATCCGACGCGGGCGACATCCACATTGGCGGTACTTCGGTGGCAGGCCTGACGCCTGCACAGCGCGATGTGGCTATGGTTTTCCAGCAATACTCGCTCTATCCGCACATGTCCGTGCGGGATAATCTCGCTTTCCCGTTGCGGTCTCCGATCCTGAAGACGCCCGAGGATGAGGTGGCCCGCAAGGTGCAGGAAGTGGCCGAGGTCCTGCACATCCCGCACAAGCTGGACAACAAGGCGACCGAGCTTTCAGGCGGCGAGATGCAGCGCGTTTCCATCGGTCGCGCGCTGGTGCGCGATCCGCAGGTTTACCTTATGGATGAACCACTTAGCTCGCTTGATGCCAAGCTGCGCGCCGACCTGCGCGTCGAGTTGAAACGCATCCATGCAGAGCTGGCTGCTACACTTCTTTATGTCACCCACGACCAGATCGAAGCGATGACCATGGCCACCCATGTGGGTGTTCTGGACGAAGGACAACTGGTGCAATTCGGGACACCACGAGAGATCTACGAAAACCCGCAGACGGCCTATGTTGCGGCCCGCTTGGGCCAACCTCGTATCAACCTCCTGCCGGTTGGTTTGTTGGGTGAAGATGCGCCGGCAGGCGCGCAACAGGTTGGCTTGCGACCGGAAAACATCCGGCACGGGTCAGGTTGTGATGCGCAGGTTGTGCGTGTTGAACATTTGGGAGATCAGACACGGTTGCACCTGAAAGTTGCGGACCATGACGTTATCACCCTGACCGATCCACACACGTCGCTGAGTGCAGGCGAAACCATCCAGATTGCACCCGAAAACCCGGTTTTCTTTGACGCCTCCGGCGCTCGGATCACCTGAGAAAGGACAAGCACATGACACAATTCGTCAATGCGAAGGAGGACTTGGTCAAAGAGGCCATCGATGGGCTCTTGGCCTGCTCGGGTGGGGCTCTGACACGGCTTGACGGCTATCCGCATATCAAGGTGGTCCACCGGTCTGACTGGGCCCGTGATCGTGTGGCGCTGATTTCGGGCGGCGGCTCGGGACATGAACCCGCCCACGCTGGGTTTGTGGGCCAAGGCATGTTGACCGCTGCGGTCTGTGGCGAGGTGTTTGCCTCGCCTTCGGTCGAGGCGGTGCTGGCCGGTATCCTTGCCGTGACCGGCGAGGCGGGCTGCTTGCTGATCGTCAAGAATTATACCGGCGACCGGCTGAACTTTGGCCTCGCCGCCGAGCGTGCCCGGGCCCTTGGTCGAAAGGTCGAGATGGTGGTCGTCGATGACGACATTGCGTTGCCCGATCTTCCGCAACCCCGTGGCGTTGCGGGTACGCTCTTTGTCCACAAGATTGCAGGCGCCATGGCCGAAGCCGGCAAACCGCTTGAGTATGTGGCAGCAGCAGCCCGGCGGATCATCAAGAATGTGGCCTCCATCGGCACCAGCCTCGACACCTGCACCGTACCAGGGTCGCCCAAGGAAAACCGCATCCCGACCGGCAAGGCAGAATTAGGCCTGGGTATTCACGGCGAGCCGGGTGTGGAGCAGGTTGATTTTTCCGGCGCAGCCGCAGCTATGGATCTGGTCCTGACCAAACTGCGCGATCACGCGCCAGAAGGTCCATGTGTGGCATTGGTCAATAATCTCGGCTCGACAACACCACTTGAGATGTCCGTTCTGTGTCATGGGCTGGCACAAGCGGGGATTGCGAGCCATGTGATCGGCCCAGCCTCGATGATGACATCGCTTGATATGCACGGGTTTTCCGTTTCGGTTCTGCCTACGACGCAAGAGGATCTGGACGCGTTGGCCGCACCTGTCCCGATGGCTGCGTGGCCGGGTATGCAAGCGCTGGTGGAAGTACCTGTCACTGCGCTTCCCGATGGTTTGACCCCGATCGAACCGATCCCCTCGGCCAACGCGCAAACTCGCGATACCATTGCCGCCGTGGCCGATGTCCTAATCGCCGCAGAAAGCGCATTGAACGAATTGGATGCGAAGTCCGGTGATGGGGACACGGGCAGCACCCTCGCAACAGCCGCGCGCGCGCTCCAGGACCGACTTGATGCCATGCCGCTGGCTGATCTCACCCAGCTTTTCCCGGCGCTTGGCAACGAACTCAGCCAGACGATGGGCGGATCATCGGGTGTTATCCTTGCCATCTACTTCAACGCGGCCGGTGATGCCTGTGCCGGTGGTGCACCTGTGCAAAAGGCGTTGGTCGAGGGCCTGAAGCGCGTGAGTGACGTGGGCGGCGCGCAGGTGGGCGACCGTACAATGATCGACGCGCTGGCCCCTGCGCTGGATGCACTTTCAGGCGGAATGGAGGCCTCTGCCGCCGCAGCGCGCAAAGGGGCCGACAGCACGGCAGATATTCACCGTGCAAAGGCGGGACGTGCAGCGTATGTGCCCTCGGAGAACTTGAAGGGGCACAACGACCCAGGGGCCGAGGCGGTGGCGCTGGTCTTTGAAGGGTTGGCCAAAGCTTTGAAAGGGTAGGTACGGTTGAACAAGCAGGACGCCAAGACAGGGATCAAACCGACCGTCAACGACATCGCGCGCGTGGCGGGTGTGTCGCTGGCGACGGTGGACCGTGTTTTGAACGCGCGGCCCGGCGTCCGATCGGTGACCATCGAAAAGGTCAACAAAGCCATTGCCGAGCTTGGCTATGTTCGTGACACCGCCGCTGCCAATCTGGCGCGTGGCCGCGTCTACAACCTCTTGTTTATCCTACCGGACACGGCCAACGAATTTGTGGTGGCGCTTGATCATCATGTGACAGAACAGGCCATCAAGCTGCGGCATCAGAGGACAACACTGGACACTGTGCGGGTCCCACCATTTGACCCACAAGCCATTGTTCAGACACTGGACAACGTGGATGCAAGCCGCACGGACGGTGTGGCGGTATTCGGACCCGAAACGCCATCGGTACGTGATGCAGTCAAGCGTGCCCGGGCGCGCGGGATCGTTGTGGTGGCCTTGGTCGCGGATTTGCCCAGTTCCGAGCGGGATCACTTTATTGGCGTGGACAATATCGCTGCTGGCAGAACTGCCGCACATCTGATGGGCCGCTTTGCCAAACAAGGTGGGCGTGTCCTGGTCATCACCGGATCGCGTTTGGCGCGGGATCACCTCGAACGTCGCAAGGG
>NZ_JBYNDP010000139.1:6921-9282 GCF_059783535.1 Tateyamaria sp.
TATCTGAAGGAAAACATGCCGACCCCCTAAACGGCATGAAGGGAGGAGACACCATGAAAACCATCAAGGGCCCGGCGCTGTTTCTGGCGCAATTTGCAGGCGATGACGCGCCATTTAACTCGTGGGACGCCATCACCAAATGGGCTGCCGATTGCGGGTACAAAGGTGTTCAGGTGCCCAGTTGGGACGGGCGTTTGATCGACCTTGGCACTGCGGCGGAAAGCAAGGACTATTGCGACACATTCAAGGGGCAAGCCGCCGAAAACGGTGTCGAGGTGACTGAGCTGTCTACCCACCTTCAGGGACAGTTGGTGGCAGTGCACCCGGCCTATGACGAAGCATTTGATGGTTTTGCAGCGGAATCCGTGCGTGGCAATCCCAAGGCGCGGCAGGCATGGGCCGTGAATCAGGTCAAACAGGCGATCTCCGCGTCGGCCAACATGGGGATCGGGGCACACGCGACATTCTCTGGCGCGTTGGCCTGGCCGTACATCTATCCGTGGCCGCAGCGTCCCGCCGGTCTGGTGGAAACGGCGTTTGACGAGCTTGCCGCGCGTTGGCGTCCGATCCTCAATCATGCCGAGGAAAATGGTGTCGATATCTGCTACGAAATCCACCCGGGCGAAGACCTGCATGATGGCGTGACGTTCGAGATGTTCCTTGAGCGCGTAGACAACCATGCGCGCTGCAACATGCTATACGACCCCAGCCACTACGTGCTGCAATGCCTTGATTATCTGGACAATATCGACATCTACAAAGATCGCATCCGCATGTTCCACGTCAAGGATGCCGAATTCAATCCAACAGGGCGGCAGGGCGTATATTCCGGTTATCAGAGCTGGGTCGACCGCGCGGGTCGTTTCCGGTCGCTCGGCGACGGGCAGGTCGATTTTGCAGCCGTGTTTTCCAAGATGGCAGCCAACGACTTTGACGGCTGGGCCGTGGTGGAATGGGAATGCTGCCTGAAACACCCCGAGGATGGGGCGCGCGAAGGTGCGCAATTCGTATCCGATCACATCATCCGCGTGACGGAACGTGCGTTTGACGATTTTGCCGACGGTGGCACGGACGAGGCGGCCAACCGCAAGATGCTGGGGATCGACTGATGGCAGACCGTATCAAGCTAGGCATGGTTGGCGGCGGCAACGACGCCTTTATTGGTGGAGTACACCGCATCGCCAGTCGTATTGACGATCGGTTCGAACTGGTGGCCGGTGCGCTGAGTTCGACGCCAGAGAAGTCGCAGGCCAGTGGCGCTGCGCTGGGTCTGCCGCGTATCTATGATGACTACAAGCAGATGGCGCAGCGCGAGGCGCGGCGGAAGGACGGCATTGATGCCGTCAGCATCGTGACCCCGAACCATGTTCATTACGCGGCGGCGCGCGAGTTCTTGAAACGCGGTATTCATGTGATCTGTGACAAACCGCTGACATCGACTTTGGCCGACGCCAAGAAATTGGTGAAGGCCGCTGAAGATAGCGATGCAATGTTCATCCTGACTCACAACTATACCGGCTATCCCATGGTGCGTCAGGCGCGTGAGATGGTGGCGAATGGCGATATTGGGACCGTCCGTGTGGTGCAGGTCGAGTATCCGCAGGACTGGCTGACAATCGAGCAGGACTTCAAACAGGCCGAATGGCGCACCGACCCAGCGCGATCGGGTGCAGGCGGGTCCACGGGTGATATTGGTACCCATGCGTTCAACCTGGCCTGTTTTGTCACCGGTCTGGAGGTTGATAGCTTGGCGGCCGATCTGGAGGCGTTCGTCCCCGGTCGTCAGGTCGATGACAACGGCCATGTGATGCTGCGGTTCGAGGGCGGCGCCAAGGGGATGCTGTGGTGCAGCCAAGTGGCCCCGGGCAATGAAAACGCGTTGCGCATTAGGGTCTACGGAGACAAGGGCGGCCTTGAATGGGCGCAAGAGGATCCGAACTACCTCTGGCACACACCGTTTGGTGAACCCAAGTGCCTGATTACTCGGAATGGCGCCGGGGCAGGGGATGCAGCTGCGCGCGTGTCCCGTATCCCGCCCGGCCATCCCGAAGGCTATCTGGAAGGGTTCGCTAGTATTTATACTGAGGCTGCGACAGCTATTGCAGCCGTCAAAGCGGGCGATGCTGTGCCACAGGATGTGCTCTATCCGACTATCCATGACGGGTTGAAGGGGGTGCAGTTCGTATCGGCTTGCGTCAAATCCTCGGCCCGCAATGCTGCTTGGGTGAAACTGGATCACTGACAAAAACGGGTAAGGGGGTGGCTTGACCCGCCCCGGCCCTTGGCATATCTGAACATCCGGAGCTGCGGGCGTTGTGTAGTGGTAAGACCTTAGCCTTCCAAGCTAATGACGCGGGTTCG
>NZ_JBYNDP010000140.1:0-9080 GCF_059783535.1 Tateyamaria sp.
CGCAAGCACCCTGCCCTGCCCACGGCTGTCGTGCACCCCTGCGATGCGACGTCCTTGGAGGCTGCTATAGTGACCTCTGATCTGGGTCTGATCCACCCCCTCCTCGTCGGCCCCGCGGCCCGCATCCGGGCAGTCGCAGAGACAGCAGAGCTGGACATCAGCGCGCTTGAGATCATCGACACTCCGCACAGCCACGCCTCTGCCGAACGTGCAGTTGCTTTGGTGCGTGAGGGTCGTGCCCGCGCCCTGATGAAAGGCGCGCTGCACACGGATGAGATCATGTCCGCCGTCGTCTCCAAAGCGAATGGTCTGCGCAGCGAACGGCGGATGAGCCATGTCTATGTCATGGACGTCCCCACCTACCCCAAACCGCTGCTGATCACCGATGCCGCGATCAACATCGCGCCCGACCTGCAGACCAAGGCCGACATCGTCCAGAATGCCATCGACCTGGCCCACGCCATTGGGATCGACGCGCCCAAGGTTGCTCTGCTTTCTGCTGTGGAAACAATTACCCCGCGCCTGCAGTCAACGGTCGAGGCCGGTGCTCTGTGCAAGATGGCGGACCGGGGCCAGATCAAGGGCGGCGTGCTGGATGGCCCGCTGGCTTTTGACAACGCGATTTCGATGCGGGCGGTGGCCAGCAAGGGTATCACCTCACCCGTCGCAGGTCAGGCCGACATCCTTGTGGCACCGGATCTTGAGGCGGGCAACATGATCGCCAAACAGCTCATGTATCTGGCAGGTGCGGAAGCCGCTGGCATCGTGTTGGGCGCGCAGGTTCCGATCATCCTGACCAGCCGTGCCGACGACCGCCGAACGCGTGTTGCTTCCGCCGCGATTGCATCTCTGTTCAGCGGGGCTCTGGATCGATGAACGCCGCTGTCCTGACGCTGAATACCGGGTCTTCTTCGCTGAAATTCGGGCTCTACCGAGACGCCCCCGAACCCGAGATGTTGCTGACCGGACAGGTGGACGGGCTGGGTGCGGAGGCTCGGTTGGTGCTGGAACGGGCAGGGGAGAAAGCCACTCAAACCCTCAGCGCCCCGACGCACGCCGCGGCCCTCCGTCACGTCATCGAGACGTTGAAGCCCCACATGGCCGGTCTGCCGATCTCCGGCATCGGACATCGCATCGTGCACGGCGGCCCAAAATTTGCCGAACCCATGGTGCTGACACCGGATGTTCTGACGGCACTGGCCGAGTTCTCCCCCCTCGCGCCTCTGCATCAACCGCATAACCTAGCGGGTGTTGAGGCGGCCCGTGCAGCCTTTCCGGACGCGGTGCAAGTCGGGTGTTTCGATACAGCCTTTCACCGTGGCCACCCGTGGGTCAACGACACCTTCGCACTGCCCCGCAACTTCTACGATGAGGGGGTACGGCGGTATGGGTTTCACGGGTTGAGCTACGACTACATCACCGGCGTCATCGCTCGTGATGAACCGGAGCTGCACAAGAAGCGGATGGTGATTGCCCATCTTGGAAACGGCGCCTCCATGTGCGCTGTGCGCGAGGGAAAAAGCGTTGGCTCCACCATGGGGTTTTCTGCCCTTGATGGCCTGCCGATGGGCACGCGCTGCGGACAGATCGATCCGGGGGTGGTGCTGTATCTGATCCAGCAAAGGGGCATCGCGCCGGACGATGTGATGAAGATGCTGTACCGGCAAAGCGGCTTGCTTGGGCTGTCGGCCGAGACGAGCGACATGCGTGATCTTCTGGCCTCGGACCGACCGGAAGCAGGGCAGGCGATTGATTACTACGTGTTCCGTGCCCGTCGCGAGATTGGCGCTTTGACAGCCGTGCTGGGCGGGATTGACGGCTTGGTGTTTTGTGGCGGAATCGGAGAGAATGCGGCCCTGATCCGACAGCGCATTGTCGAGGGGTTGGAGTATCTCGGGATCTCAATCGATCCGGCCCTCAACCAACAGAACGCGCGTGACATCAACAGTGGTGCAACGCGGGTCATGGTCATTCCCACGGATGAAGAACGCATCATTGCCCGCGCGGTCAACAGCGCCATGTGGCAGCGCGCGCAGAGGGCATCCTGAGCCGCGTTTCCCGCTTTTGGCTGCTGGATTGGCCTTTTCATAGCCTTGGGCGGGGCGCAACGCAGGTTTTGACAGCCGTGCAAATCCAATAAGCGTATATAAAACATACACATAAACGAAACTCTCTGTTTGGCTGATCCTCGCCAATGCAACCTCTTGCCCCATCACGGGTTGAAAAAATCGTTGTGGATAAGTCGGTTCCACGTTAAGCACAGTTTAACGGTAGAAATCGCGCAAAAAGCGATATTACACGAGGCGGCAGCATGGGAAATCCCCAATTAGAGCCTGTTATGGGCGATATGTCATTTGATGAAATCATCCTTCGGCAAGGGGAATTGATTTCTGACAGGCTGAACATCCTGCGTCAGGAGCAGTACCCTCCGAACGCCCAGAAGGGCTTGCGTCAGTTCTCATTGGCCGAGGTCGCCTATTTTCTGGGGGTCACGCAATCCACGATCAAGAAGCTGCATCTTGAGGGTAAAGGCCCCGAGCCCGAGACATCACCGTCAGGGCGGCGGTCCTATTCGGCTGAACAGATGCTGGAGCTGCGCGCCTATCTGGATGCCCATGGGCGTCCCGGCAAGCGCCAATACCTGCCGCACCGGGCCGAGGGTGAGGAGCTGCACGTCATCTCGGTCGTGAACTTCAAGGGGGGCAGCGGCAAGACGACCACGGCGGCGCATCTCGCACAGCATCTGGCGCTCAAGGGGCACCGGGTGCTGGCCATCGATCTGGACCCGCAGGCGTCACTGACCGCGCTACACGGGATTCAGCCCGAGTTAGACTCTGTTTCGTCGCTGTACGAGACATTGCGCTATGACGAGGAACGCCAGCCGATCAGCACGGTGATCCGGCCCACGAATTTCCCAAACCTTGATATTGTTCCGGCCAGTCTCGACCTGCAGGAATACGAGTATGACACGCCTGTCGCGCTCACCAGCCGAGACCCGTCTGAAGGGCGCGCGTTTTTTACCCGCATCTCGAAAGCGTTGGAGGAGGTTGAGGACCAGTATGACATCGTGGTCATCGATTGCCCGCCGCAGCTTGGGTATTTGACTCTAACCGCGCTGACAGCATCGAGTTCCGTGCTGATCACGGTGCATCCCCAGATGCTGGACGTGATGTCGATGAGCCAGTTCCTGTTGATGCTGGGTGGCATCCTGCAAACCATTCGCGAGGCCGGGGCAGAGATGCGGCTGAAATGGTTCCGCTATCTGGTCACACGGTTCGAGCCGACGGATGGGCCGCAGAAACAGATGGTGGGTTTTCTTCAGGCCATGTTCCCCGAACAGATGCTGGAAGCGCAGATGGTGAAGTCCACTGCCATTTCCGATGCGGGCATCACCAAGCAGACGCTTTACGAGGTCGAACGGGCGCAGTTCGTGCGGTCCACCTATGACCGGGCGATGGGGTCGCTGAATGCGGTGAATGACGAGATTGCGGGCCTTGTGCACCAGGCCTGGGGCCGCGACGTGCCATGAGTTTTGACAGCCGTGCAGATTGGATTTTTGAGCGTGCGAGAGGGAGGATGACATGGCCAGAAAAGACCTGTTGAAATCCGTGATTGGGCAGCCAACTGACACGCCAAGCGGGGCAGGGCGGTCGAGCTATGCCATGCGCGGGGCGTCGAAATCGATGAAAGTGTCGATCGACAGTCTGGCCGAGAACTCCAAGCGGTTGATGGAAGGCGAAACCATTGTCGAGATCGATCCCGATCTGGTCGATGTCTCCTTCGTCAATGACCGTCTGACGGGTGATGACGAGGCCTATGATGAGCTCAAGGCCTCGATCAAGGCCAGCGGTCAGGACACGCCTGTGCTGCTGCGCCCGCATCCCGAGGTGGCGAACCGGTACATGGTGGTCTTCGGGCATCGCCGTGTGCGGGTGGCGCGGGATCTGGGCCGTCCGGTGCGTGCGGTCGTCAAGGAGATGGACGACGAGGCCCATGTGCTGGCGCAGGGTCAGGAGAACACGGCGCGGGCGGACCTGTCCTTTATCGAGAAGGCGCTGTTTGCACGGAACCTGTTCGATCTGGGGCAGGGCAAGGATGTCATTCAGCGGGCGCTGACCATTGACGGGACGTTGCTGTCACGGATGCTGGCCGTGGCCCAGACCGTGCCCGAGAACATTGTGACGGCCATTGGCCCTGCCAAGCAGATCGGCCGGGACCGGTGGGAGGGGTTCAAGAAGCTGATGGCGGACGAGGCCAACCAGGGCATTGCGTACCGCATCCTCAAGACCGAAGGGTTTGACCAACTCGACAGCGACACGAAGTTCGAGATCATGCACAGCAAGGTCGAGGAAGCGGGGAAGGGGCCGAAACGCCGTCGGGCGAAGGCGGCACCCCCCAAGCGGACCTGGACCGCTGGCGAGGGTCGGATCAAGGGTGTGATTGGGCGGGCTGGGCGGGCCTATAGTATTTCGCTCACCTCCAGGGACTCCACGGCGTTTGGTGAGTTTCTGTCCGAAAACCTGGATCAGCTTTATGCGGATTTCCTCAAGAAATCTGGCGGGACATCCTGATCCGCGGATGCCATCGCTTCACAGCCCTGCGGCTTTTGTGAGGTTGGTGCGGAAGCAGTTGTGGCTCGCGCGCAGAGACTGGCCGGAGAAAAGGGCGAGCCGTTTGGCCTCGGGCAGCTCAGCGCGGATGCCGCTTTTGAGGACTGTTGCCTTGATCAGCCGTGCGATGTGTTTGTCATTGAGCCGTGTGTCGAGGGCGCGTTTCCCGTCGCGCGAGGTGCGTACGAAGATCGGGCCGAAGTCGATTTTCGAGAAGTGGAGCCACTGTTCCAATGCATGTACCGGGCAGGTTTGATCGCTTGAGCCGCGCCCGATCTCGACCTCTCGCCAGCCGGTTTTGCTGTGCAGGGTCAGGAGGGCGCCCTCCTCGAAGATCTCGATCCACCCACCAGAGTCCGGTGTGTCATCCTTGCCCATATCAAGGCCGACAATTTCGGAGCGACGCAGGCTGCCAGCATAGCCGAGAAGCAGGATCGCGCGGTCCCTGAGCCCGCGCAGATCGTGGGGCAGGGTGGCCACCATGGCGCGGATGTCTTGGGGCTGGATCGCTTCCTTTTGTGCCGGGGGACGGGCGTGTTTGCGTTTGATGCCGGCCAGGATGGCAGCAATGTGCCGGTCCTTGCGGTCAAGCGAGAACCCACTCTGCGCGCAGTTCCAGGCGAGGCCAGAAAGGCGGCGTTCAATGGTCGACACCGACAGGGCGGGGGTTTTTCCCGGGGGTGTAGCGAGGTCCGTCAGATAGTGCCCAACCACTTCGGGGGAGGGGGGCAGGGGATCGGTGCCGTTCAACCGGCACCAACGCGTGAAGTGTTTCCAGTCGGCGGTGTAAGCCTTGTTGGTGTTTTCGGCGGTAGGGGCTTGGGCGTAGGCGCGCGCTGTGTCGACAAGCCGATCAAGGGTATCAGACCCGGCGACAGCCCCGGTATGTGAGGGCAGCGCGAGCGCATCTTTGTCTGTGGCTTCTGTTCCGCCGAAGCTTAGTGCATCCGCCTCTGCAGCTCTTGAATTGCGGGCCGTTGGGCGGTGGTTTTCAGGGGCATCGCTCATGGTTTTGAGTGTAGTTAACATGTGTCCGATAATGCAAGATTATTGGACATAATTTGCTCTTACAGGGCGCGGCGGATTTTACACTATATGGTGGTCAAAAGCGCCGCGGGAGACTACTGTTGTGGCATGACATACCAAAACACTGGCATCTCTGACGACCAGACTAGCTTACCGAAACTCCCCGGGTGGGTCACGTCCCTGCGGGCGGAAACCCTTGAAACTGTGGCTTTTCGATCAGGGGCGGCGCTGACCGTTTTGGATGGGCTGGTGTCTGAGCCAGGGTATGCAGTGCCGGTCAAACTGCTCGCGAACCGGCTTGCATTGAAAGCTGCAACAGCGACGTCAAAGCTTGAAGGGCGGATGGCGCGGGCGCCTGATATCCTGGACGCCTATCATCTGAGCCAGCACGGAGAAGCGCGCGGACCGGATGGTGACATATTGGCCTTCTGGCGAGATGCTGGGCGGCTTCGACTGTGTGGCGAGGATGGGTGCGCGAGCCTGAAGGGCTTTCTGCGTCCAGACCTTGAGGATGATGTGACGGGCTGGTTAGGGCTTGGGGCTGACTGTGCAAGCACACATGGACCGCTGGCGGGATGTGTTTGCGTGATGCGGGCAGCCCTGGAGGCCGATGACCGGGCAGAGCGGCTTGCCTGTCTGCTTTCAGACGTCGTCCTGGCGCGGACGCTGGCCTGGAAAACGCTTTTGCCGGTTTCCGCACATGGCCTGACGAAAGCGATGTTGCGGGACCTCGTCGCAGATGCGGATGGGGGCGCGCTGAAAATCCAGATACGCCTGCTGGATGGCATCGATGACGCGATCCGGCTGTCACGAGAATTGGCGAACAGGGCGCGCGCACTTCGTGCCGTGGCGCCAAAACTGCGCGCCAAGGGCGCGGAGGCGGCGGTTGCGTTGTTTCTGTCCGAGGATGCCGTTTCCCCGTCATCGATGTTGTCGCCGGTGATCCAGGGTACGACAATTCCGATGACAGATCGGGCCGCGCGCCGCTTGTGCGACAGGTTGGTCGCATTGGGTGTCGCCCGAGAGTTGACCGGACGATCGACATTCCGGCTGTACGGGATTGCCCCATGACGACCACAACGCGGCAACACAAAGCGACCGCCAACAGCGCGCCTGCATTCGACCGGGAGCTTGATGATCTGTCGCAAGAGCTGCGGTGGCGCGAATGGATGGGCCGGGTTGAAGCCGTGCTTTTTGCCAGCGCTTCGCCGGTCGGGCGGGATGATTTGGCCCGCGTTGTGGGGCAGGGGGCGCCGCTTGAGATGCTGATCGAAGATATACAGGCGGAGCTGTCAGGGCGACCATTTGAGTTGGTGCACGTGGCCGGGGGATGGATGTTGCGGACCCGGACCCGGTTCGCGGAGGCGATCAAGGCCGCCGCTGATCTCGGGGATCAATCGCTGGCGTTCACCGAGATGGAAATGGGTGTGCTATGCGCCATCGCCTATCACCAGCCGATCGACCGGGCGGGGCTGAGGGACATCTTTGGCAAGGAGGTCAGTCGCGATCTGTTGGCGCGGCTGCGTTACAAGGATCTGATTGCGAGTGGGCCAAGGGCGCCGCGGCCCGGCGCGCCGCATACGTTCGTGACGACGGAGACGTTTCTGGCGACGTTCGATCTGCAGAGCTTGCGGGACTTGCCAGAGCTTGGGCTGGTCCCTGACGATATGTGAAAGTAATCCTGGGCGGGACCGGTCCAGCGATGGAATGCAAGGTTTGAGGTCGTCATGTCCCGACCGATTGTCATGCGTGCTCTGTAATCCAGGCTTGTTGGCCTGTTTGACGTTCGTTGCAATCGATGTGCAACGTATGCCGCGAAGGGCGGACTTCTTGTCTGGTTTCAGGCGGATAATCGTTTCACTCTTAGGATGTTCACCGGAAGAGGTGCCCGCAGTCATAATCGTTGCAAAATGTATGAAACGAAAATATACATGAGCGGAAAATGACAATATAACAATGCGATAATCGCTTCACTCAAGTGGAAAATCGTTTCATGGCACTTTCAGATCAAGGCATCCTTGATTTTGTCGCCCAAAACCCAGGCGCCGGCCGCGATGCGATCCGCAAAGGCGCGGCAAGGGATGTAAGTGAAACGACCGTCTGGCGCGCGCTCAAACGGCTCGTCGATGCAGGCCGCCTGGAGACGTCAGGCAAAGGAAGGGCGACGGGATATCAGATTGCCGGCTCGGCCGTCGTGCGTGCCCATCTTTCAGTACCATACAACCGACGCCCCCCGGTTGCCTATAAGCCAGAGTTTCTGGACGCATATGTGCCAGGCAAGACCTGGTATCTGTCGCAGGTTGATCGCGATCGAATGCAGGAAGCGGGACGGCCCCGGGGCGGTGCATTGCCAGCAGGCACCTACGCGCGGCGTATCCTTGAACAGCTCTTGGTCGATCTGAGTTGGGCCTCCTCACGGATGGAGGGCAACACCTATGACATTCTGCAAACCGAGCGGCTCATCCGGTTTGGCGAGGAAGCCGAGGGCAAGGATCGCAAGGAAGCCTTGATGATCCTGAACCACAAGGACGCCATCCAATACGTTGTAGATAATCTGGAAGAGATTGCTCTTCGCGGTCCCGACCTTTTTGCAATCCATGCGCTTTTGTCGGATGGGCTTTTGGCAGATCCGGCGATGTCCGGTCGTCTGCGGGCGCTGCCTGTGGGAATCTCGCATTCAAGCTACAGGCCACTTGATGACGCGGTTTCCATCGAAGAGGAGTTCGACATCCTGCTTCAAAAGGCAGCGCAGATCACGGATCCTTTCGAGCAATCATTCTATTTGCTTGTCCATATCCCCTATCTGCAGGGGTTTGCCGACATCAACAAGCGAACGTCGCGCGTTGCATCCAACATTCCCCTCCTGAAGTCGGACCTTGCGCCGATGTCGTTCACAACAATGGACGACCGGGACTATATTGATGGGCTGATCGGTATCTACGAGTTGAACAACGTGTCCCTCTTTCGTGAGGTGTACATCGATGCCTACCTGGCCTCAGCGGAAAAGTACCGGGTGTTGAGGGCAGAGGTAGACAGCCCGCACAAGGCGGCAATTGTGTACCGGGATTTTGTTCGTGCGGCGGTCCGACGGAGCGTTCTTGAGTTCAAAGGCTTTCGGCACGGGGACCTTATGGCGATGGCGGCCGAGGCAGGTGTGCCAGAAGCCGATCAAGAGAGTGTCGTCGCATATGTGGCCGAACAACTTGCGGGCCTGCATGAAGGCAACGTTATCCGCTACCGTCTTAAGCCGAGCGATCTGGACGGCGTCACAGTCTCCTGACCTGTTTTGCCAAGGCGCTGAAAGTACACCTGAGCTGCGTGTATCGGTGTACTGGCCGGGCTTGGTCGCCTCAAGCCAGGTGGCTCAGAACAGCCCGTCCACCTCTGACCGGTGCGGCATTGCGGGGGCTGTTCCCGCGCGCGTGACCGAGATGCCGGCCGTCG
>NZ_JBYNDP010000141.1:0-1623 GCF_059783535.1 Tateyamaria sp.
TAGCTACGCACAAACGGCCTGGGTTCTGGCCCACGGGGTGCGTGAGCTAACAGAACGCCACCTCAACATTGCCGCCCCGACCCTCGTGATGACCTGTGAAAATGACAGCGGTTCAACCCCCACCATGTCCCATGACATCGCCGCAGGAATTCCGGGCGCCCGGACGATCATCGTCCCCCACCTGCAACACCTTGGCCTGATGGAAAAGCCTGATGCCTTCACAACGCCCATCCTGAAGTTTTTGGAAGAACACGCCAAACCCGCACCGGACACCGCCAACTGACGCTGAAGCCCGAAAAGGCCACCGTATCTCTCACCAGTCCGTCACAGCAGGTGTGGCAATCCTTCCCTCGGCGCAGAATTGCCTATCGCCAGACACTCCTGTTGACTCGGGTATTCCGATAACCCTACTTCAACCCCAAGGTGTCGCATAGCAAGGAGGGCAACTATGATTATCAGCATGTATTTCCTCCCGGGACGCTTCCGTGCCGGAGCTTTCTCATCCTGACAGCACGCGGCTAACGCAGCCAAGTACGTCAGTTGCTATCGTCCAACCTTTGGACATCCTTTCATTCGAAGAATAGGCGCGGCTTTGTTGTCCGCGAACGTTTCATGTCCCGCATGTCAGCCAAAGGCGCCTTTGCGCGCGTTCTCACCTTTGCCCTGCGTCTTTGGTTGCGCAGGCGCGGCCTCCTCGCGGCCATTCTCTTTCTAGTCCTGACCTCAACGGCAGCCGACGTGGCCATTCCGGTTGTCACCGGGCGTCTCGTGGCGGCTGTTTCGGAAAGTGCCTCGCCTTGGGGTGAGTTTGCTCTGCTGCTTGGGTTGGGCGCCGTATCGATTGTAGCGAAAATTCTCAGCTATTTCTCGATCATCGCGCTCACGATCCCGACCATGCGCGTGGCCGAGGCCGAAGCCTTCGCTCATGTCCAGCGTCTGCCCGCAGATTGGCATGCCAACGCCTTTGCCGGGTCCACCGTGCGGCAGATCACGCGCGGCACCTGGGCGCTTGATGATATGGCAGACCTGTTGATGCTGGCGCTCTTGCCGTCGATACTGGTTCTGTTGGGCACCATCGGCACATTGACCGCCTTTCAATGGCAGATCGGTCTTGTTGCGGCTTTGGGGGCCATCCTGTTTCTCACGCTATCGCTGATCCTCACACTGTTCTGGGTTGCTCCTGCCGCACGGCTGTCAAACGCACAGGACAGCCGGGTCTCCGGTGCGCTCGCAGATGCAATCACATCGAATGCCGTCGTGCGCGCGCATGCCGGTGAACTGCGCGAAGATGACCGGTTGGGGCGCGTTCTGTCGAAATGGGCGCACAGGACGCGCCGGACATGGCGGCGCGGCACGTGGTCCGGTCTGACGCAGGACCTATCGCTGTGGATCCTGCGGGCCGGTGTGCTTGGTGGCGCCCTGTTCGCCTTTGTCCGGGGACACGCTGGCGCGGGCGAGATTGCTTATGTCGTCTCGGCCCTCGGTATGCTCGATGGCTATCTGCGCCAGATCGGCAATCACGTACGGCAGTTGCAAAAATCGGTGAATGATGCCGAAGAGCTGGTCGAGCTGATGTCTGCCACCGCAGAACGCGACGTTGCACGCCTGCCCGCCACCGTGCTG
>NZ_JBYNDP010000141.1:1723-9016 GCF_059783535.1 Tateyamaria sp.
GAACTGCGCCGCCACATCGCGCTGGTGCCGCAAGAACCCGTGCTGTTTCACCGGTCGCTGGCCGAAAACATCGCCTATGCAAGTCCCGGAGCCACCTTGGATGAGGTGCGCGAAGCGGCCGAGCGTGCGGGTGCCGCCGACTTCATCGGCCGCCTGCCCAAAGGGTACGGGACCGAAGTGGGCGAGCGCGGCGTGAAGCTGTCGGGGGGGGAGCGTCAGCGTGTGGCCATTGCACGCGCCTTCCTGTCCGATGCACCCGTTCTGGTGATGGACGAGGCGACCTCTTCGCTCGACTCCGAAGCCGAAGCGCGCGTTGCCGAAGCCGCCGAGCGGTTGATGGAAGGGCGCACAACGCTGGTCATCGCCCACCGGCTTGCCACGGTCGAACGGATGGATCGGATATTGGTCTTTGATCGCGGCAGAATCGTCGAAGACGGCACACCAGCCGAGTTGATGGCGCGCGAGGATGGCCTCTATCGCGCACTTCGCCAACGCCAGACGCTTGCGGCCTGACAAAACCGCGCGGGGCATATCTCCAATTGTCCGAGATATGCCCCGCGATATGCCAGAAATACGGAACGCGCTACCGCAGCCGGCGCGCGTGACTTTTAAGCCGCAACAGCCCGTGAAAGCACACAGGGATATGCCATCGCAGCGTCGGTCTCAAAACAGGATGTCGGAGAAAGTGGTGCGGCCGGCGAGACTCGAACTCGCACGAGTGTTACCTCACAGCGACCTCAACGCTGCGCGTCTACCAATTCCGCCACGGCCGCACGCCTTGACTTGGTGAGCGGGGTTTAGCGATGAACGCGCTCGTTGCCAAGACCGAAAACTCAAAGAAAAACCGGGGCCATGGGTCGGCCCCGGTGTCTGTCCTCAAACGAGGTGTCTATCAGTCGCTGGCCAGACCGAATGTCGGCAATGCAGCAGGCTGCACAGTGGGTTGCGCAGGTGCCGCGAGGCCGGAATTCGACGTGCCCAGACGCAGCGAGGCCTGACGCAGCAGTTCCACACGCTCAGGCTGGCCGGGTGCGAACACGGCAGGCGCGCCGGAATCCACGGCCTTCAGCCCCTCGGCATACCAGACGCGGGCGGAATCGATCCGCTTGTTTGTGCCAAAGCCCTGCGCCAAGTGGTGCCCCATCATCTCACCATAGACATGATCACCCATGGCAAAAAGCATCAGGGCCGAGCCCAGCGCCACGTCCATGTTGTCAGTGCGGTAACCAACGCCCATGCAGATCTGCGCCGTGCCTTTCAGCTGTGCAGGCGACATGCCGGTGGTCAGGATGAAGCCCGCGACGTCCTGCACCACCTCGGGCTGCGACTTGAGCGCAAGCGACGCAACATAGGGCTGCATGGCCGGACCGAACTGTTCGCACTGCGAAGCAACCTGATCAGGCGTGAACCCTTGCACCTTGGCAATCATATTCTCGCTCGTGGCGATGGCATAGGTCCGTGCGAGGCAGAACTGTTCGTTCAACGCGACATCCGGGTCCGTCATCGCCGCCGCCGTGGTGAAACCACCATTGGTGTTGGTCAGCAGCGACACGGTGTTGCAATGCGAGGCGAGAGATGCGGTTGCCCCACCGCCAAGGAAGTTCGGCAAGGCCGGCGCTGCCGCTTCGGTTGGTGCTGCAGGTGCCGCGGCCTCGGGCGCTGCTGCGACAACAGTGGTTGTTGTGGTCGTGCCAACGGTGGGTGCGACGGGCTGCGGAGCAACGACAATGGTGGTGTTCGGTGCCAGTGGTACCGCAGGCTGCTGGCCCGCCAATTCCGCCCGGTAGGTCTTGAGCAGACCACGCGTGCCGTCCGGTGTCGTCGCGATCTGTTGCGTCACGGCATAGCCGCCCGCCTGTGCACGGTTGTAGGACGTGATCAGCAGGTTCTGCTCAAACGGTGTGAGCTGACCGGTTGCAGGGTAGCCGAGATAGGCCTGATAGGACGAGATCGCGTTCCGCGACCGACGCCCCAGCTGCCCGTCAACGGTGCCAGCATTGAAACCAAAATAGTTCAACGACGCCTGAATCTCGCGCCCTTCCTGCGTGGATGGCAGCCGCGGCTTGTAGGTCTTCTTGGTGTAGGTGCGCTGTGTCGCCTTCCTACGCTGGTTCTGCTTGGTTGCCGCGTGACCGACGATGCCGCCAATAATGGCACCGGCTACGAAGTCACCGGCATCCGCGGTAACACGCGTTGCGGGAACAATGGCCATGGACAGTGCAACGAAAGAAACAGCAATGGACTTTGTGAACATGAATAACCCTCCAGAATATGCGCATATGCTAACAATTCCGCGCGATTTGGGGAGTCACAAATTCCATACCTGCCCGTTCAGACGCCCAAATGCTTGAAACTTGGTCTCATGAAGGTGATGTAGGCCGCATCAACAGCGCCACAGGAGCGCAAATCATGCCCGATACCGACTCACCTGTCATCGACGTGGACATCGTTTCAGACGTGATGTGCCCCTGGTGCATCGTGGGATTCCGTCAATTGGAGCAGGCTCTGGGCACCACCGGCGTGGGTGCCCGCGTACGCTGGCACCCGTTTGAATTGAATCCTGACATGCCGCCGGAAGGTCAAAACCTGACCGAACACATCGCCGAAAAATACGGAGCATCACCGGAACAATCCAAACAGAACCGAGCCCAGATGCAGGCGCTGGGGTCCAGCCTTGGGATCGACTTCGTCTTCTCTCCGGACAGCCGCATCGTCAACAGCTTCGACGCCCATCAACTTCTTGACTTCGCCTTGGCGCAGGGACTGCAACACCCTCTGAAACTGGCGCTTTTCAAAGCGCATTTCACCGAACAGCGCGATGTCTCGGACCGCACCATACTCCTGTATATCGCAGAAAGCGTCGGCCTAGACCGGGCCGAGGCGGAAGAGGTTCTGCAATCCGGAAAACTGAAGGAAAGTGTCCGCGAGAAACAAGCGTTCTGGACCTCGCACGGCATCTCGGGTGTGCCTTCAATGGTCTTTGGCGGCAAGTACCTGGTCACCGGGGCCCAAGGGGCAGAGAACTACGCCCAAATTCTCCGTAAGGCGGGCGAGGACGCGGCGGGCTAGCGCGATGGTCGAATGGATCACGACACCGGGGCTGACCGATTATCGCGAGGCCGAAGCCTGGATGGAGGCGCGCGCGACCGCGATTGCTGCGGGCGAGGCAGATGAATGCATTTGGCTGTTGGAACATCCGCCTCTTTATTCCGCAGGCACCTCGGCCAAGACCGAAGACCTCACCGATCCCGACCGCTTTCCAGTGTTCCAAACGCGGCGCGGCGGCCAGTATACCTATCACGGCCCCGGCCAGCGGGTGGCGTACACCCTTCTGAACGTGGGCAAGCGCGGACATGATGTGCGCGCCTTTGTTCAGGACCTTGAGGCATGGGTTATCGCCACGCTTGAGTGCTTCAACGTCAAGGGAGAAATTCGTGAAGGGCGCGTTGGTGTATGGGTGGCACGGCCCGAAAAGCCCTCCCGCCCCGACGGTGCGCCAGCCGAGGACAAGATCGCGGCGATTGGGATCCGGCTGCGCAAATGGGTCAGCTTTCACGGCCTCAGCATCAATGTCGAACCTGACCTGTCCCATTTCGATGGGATCGTGCCCTGCGGCATTGCCGAACATGGTGTAACGTCTCTGGTCGATCTTGGACTGCCGGTGATCATGGAAGATGTGGACGTGGCCTTGCGCCAAAGCTTTGACAGCGTGTTTTCAAATCAAACGTGATCCAAAGGCCGCTGGCGCGACACCAAGTTTCAGGGGGCTCTGCCCCCGCCCTACGGGCTTCCCCGAGGTATTTTCAGTCGGAAGAAGGGTTCAACCGACCATCCCGGCAAGTGCACGGGCCTCGTAGCCCTTCATAACCGGGCGTATGCAGCGACTCGCGCACATCAGCAACTCGGGGAACAGGCGCGCGATTTCAGTGGCCACCGCTCCTTCCTCGCTATCGCCGTATTCCGCGGCCTCGACCGCGTCGCGTGTCAGGTGAAAGCTTTCGGTCGGTGCCCCTTCGGCAAAGATCACTTCATGCCGGTCCATGAGGATATGGTAGTAGGTCAACTCGGGCATCGGCGTACGGTAAATCAGGTCGCCGCGCACAAGGTTCGCGGCACTGACCAGCACTTCTTCCGCGCCAAACAACATCTGCGCACGCCAATCCGAGATCAGCATGCGGTGCGCCGGCGACACGATCAGGTCACGATCATTGTCGAGTGCCCCGGCCGAGATGTGGACCGGCGCAAGCGCGCCCGATCCGTCAACCCGGCGCCGCAGAACAGCCCTGACCGGGCGGTCGCCATTGTCCCATGTGCGCAGACGCATGCCTTTGCGCAAGTTTTGTACCTCGACCGGACCGTCAACGGTATCAATCAGCGCCCCTTTCGTGAAACAGGCGACATTGGTGTTGTCAAAGGTCAGATCACCCCCGGCGACACCGGTCATGGTGATCGACCCGCCCAGAGCGGTATTGTCGCTGAAATCACCCACCGATTGGTTCAGGACGCCGTCATCTGCCAGATCCGCGCGCAGCTCGAAGATGTTGGTGTAGTACGAGCTCAGGTCGATAAAGTCGTTGTTGGTCTGGTCTCCATCCGTGATGGAGCCTGTGTTACCCGCATTGAAATCCGTGATGACATCATCATCATCGCCAGGGTTGAAGACATAGATATCGCCGCCAGCCCCACCCGTCAGCGTGTCATCGCCCGTCCCACCGATCAGCGTATCGTCCGCGGTGTCGATCCGCACAACGCTGAAATTGTCGATGGCAAAGCTTTCATTGGTGATGCTGGAATTCAGCGTGCTGCCCAGCCCCAGATCCAGCGTGGTTGGTGGATTGTCGATCGTGATCACGACATTCATGATCGTGTCTTGCGAGTTCGACACCGATCCGCCGGTGGTATAGCCCAGTTCTCCGGTGACAGTGTTGGTGAAGTCCAACGTGTAGGTGGCCCCATCTGCCCCGACAAAGCTCTGGCTGGCAGGTGACGACGTATCGCCCGCAAGGTGACTGAAACGCACCTCTTCCCCGTTCAGGGTGATAACGAAATCTTCACCATCCCAGCTGTCCAGCAACAGGGCGTCGAACTCGATCTGCACTTGTTCAGCATCGGTGAGGTCAAAGCTGCGTTCGGTTGCGATAGTGCCATCCGGTGATCCAAAACGTCCCAGCGACGTGCCAAGGCCAGGGTCCGTCTCGGTCGTGTTGTTGGTCCAGCCGCTGGCGCCGCTTTCAAAGTCATCTTCGTAAAGCGTCGTGGCATTGGTCCCAGTGTCGCCGACCAGAACGTCTGCACCGCCGTCGCCAACAAGGCTGTCAGATCCCTGTTCGCCCTCCAGCGTGTCGCGACCACCGCCACCTTCCAGCGTGTCGTCCCCTGTGCCACCGCTCACACTATCGCGGCCGCTGCCGCCATCCATTGAGTCGTCACCCGATCCGCCCGTCAGCGTGTCGGCACCGCCGTCGCCCTGGACGACATCGTCACCGCTACCACCGTCAACACTGTCCCTGTTGGCCCCACCGGACAGAGTGTCATTGCCGCCGTCGCCAAGGATCGTATCATTGCCGCCCCCGCCATCGATCACATCGTCGCCCTCGATGCCCGCAGGCGTGCCAGTCACCGAAAACTCCGGTCCGGGAGGGATGCCGATCATGGACGAGGTCAACAGGTTTTCACTGACATTGCCGGTGTCTGGCCCACTGATCGTGGCCGACAGTGCATCGCCGCCTTGGTTTTCCCAGTACCGGATCTGAATGGTATAGGTTTCGTTCGGATCCAGTGTCACGTCCCCGAAACGGGTGGTCGTCGCCTGGTGGAAGTCGTTGTTCAAATAGTCCAGCGTCCCACCAGTCTGGTTGTTGAACTGGAGTGGGTTTCCATTTGAGTCGAAGATTTGGATGGTCGACCCGTCATCAGAAGACGTGGTCAGCCGGTATGTGCCGCCGCTCGTGACATTCAGCGTGCTGGTATAGATGACGCCAAAATCTTCGGGGTTACCCGAGGTGCCGCGCACCGTGTTGGTCAATCCGCTTTCGTTGAAGTCGGTGACATAGCCGGAACCCGTTCTCACACCGCTTTCGATGTCAAAGGCCTGCCCCGCGGCAGATGAAAAGTTGAAATCGAATGTCTCGAAATGCCACGCCCCCTCGACAGGACCGTCTCCGCTCAGAACGTCATTGCCGCTGCCACCGCTGATAGTGTCAGAGCCCAGACCACCGGTCAGCGTATCGGTTCCGGTGGTTCCCGAAATGACCTGGTCACCCTCGGTGCCCGGGTTGGTGTTGTCGTTCGTTGCCATGTTTGCACTCACTGCTCGACGCGTTCGCGCGCCTTGATGCCCGGTTTGGCTGCGGATTCCGGCGCTACAATGGATGAATAACGCCTAGAACGGCCCTTTATTGCGGCATTTGCAGGGCACTGCGAGCGTACTTGGAACACTGCAGCAAAGTATCGCCGGTTTGTTTCGCCGTCAGAAACGCAAACCGCCACACCCTGGGTTCACATCAAGAAGTCAGGGTAGAGGGTGCAGGATGTTTCACGCGCGACAATTCATCCCGGCCCTTACGCGTATCTTCCATTGATGCGGGCGGGCCAAAACTCTAGAACCACTCAAGAATCCGTGCGCGAAGCGGGAACCACGCGCGCGAAGTAACCAACAGCCAGGAGGCACCGCATGGCAGACGCAGCCATTCACGGGCACGAGCACGAAGACGAACGGGGCTTTTTCACCCGTTGGTTCATGTCCACCAACCACAAAGACATCGGTATTCTGTACCTGATCACCTCGGCCCTCGCCGGTTTCATCTCGGTCGCATTCACGGTGTATATGCGCCTTGAGCTGATGGATCCCGGCGTCCAGTACATGTGTATGGAAGGCGCGCGCCTGACTGCCGCTGCTGCGGGTGAATGTACACCCAACGGTCACCTCTGGAATGTTCTGATCACCGGCCACGGCATCCTGATGATGTTCTTCGTGGTGATCCCCGCCCTTTTTGGCGGATTTGGCAACTATTTCATGCCGTTGCAGATCGGTGCGCCGGACATGGCGTTCCCACGGCTGAACAACCTGTCTTTCTGGCTGTATGTCGTTGGTACAACGCTGGCCGTGTGCTCGGTGCTGGCACCAGGTGGCAACGGCCAGCTTGGCTCGGGCGTGGGCTGGGTTCTTTACCCACCGCTGTCCACCAACGAAGCTGGTATGTCGATGGACCTCGCGATCTTCGCCGTGCACGTCTCGGGCGCCTCGTCGATCCTGGGTGCGATCAACATGATCACCACCTTCCTGAACATGCG
>NZ_JBYNDP010000142.1:0-9010 GCF_059783535.1 Tateyamaria sp.
CAGGGCGAGATTTCCGATCTGTTGGGGCGCCGCCGATGACGCAACAGCCGCTTCTTCTGATCGCTGCAGGTGGGACCGGTGGTCATATGTTCCCGGCGCAGGCTTTGGCCGAGGCGATGCTGGCGCGTGGGTGGCGGGTCAAGTTGAGTACCGATGCGCGCGGTGCGCGCTACACCGGTGGCTTTCCGCACACGACCGAAATCGAGCAGATGTCTTCGGCCACCTTTGCGCGGGGTGGCATTCTGGCCAAGGCAGTAGTGCCGTTTCGCATCGCGGCAGGGATTGCTGCCGCCAAGATCAAGATGCTGCGGGATCGTCCTGCGGTGGTTGTCGGCTTTGGTGGCTATCCGACCATTCCGGCGCTTGCTGCCGCCACGATCCTCCGTGTCCCGCGCATGATCCATGAACAGAACGGCGTACTGGGCCGTGTGAACCAGCTTTTTGCCAAGCGCGTCGATGCGGTGGCTTGCGGGACATGGCCCACTGAACTGCCCGAGGGCGTTGAGTGCACCTTTGTCGGTAACCCGGTACGCAATTCGGTGCTGGAGCGGGCCGGGGCGGGTTACATCGCGCCCGGTGACTACCCGATGGAGATTTTGGTGATTGGTGGCAGCCAGGGTGCGCGCATCTTGTCCGATGTGATCCCGCCGGCGATCGCCAGCCTGTCGATGGATCGTTTGCGTAACATCCGGGTCAGCCATCAGGCGCGGGGCGAGGATGAGGAGCGTGTGCGCGCCTTCTATGCTGAAAACGGGATCAATGCCGATGTGCAGCCGTTCTTTCACGACGTGCCGCGCCGGATGACCGAGTCGCAGTTGATCATCTCGCGCTCTGGGGCATCGTCGGTTGCGGACATTTCGATTATTGGGCGTCCGTCGATCCTTGTCCCCTTGGCGTCGGCCATTCGCGATGAACAGACGGCCAATGCACGGGGGCTGGTGGATGCGGGGGCGGCCATCCTGATCCCCGAAAGTCAGTTGAACGTCGAAAACGTCGCGGAACAGATCAATGCCGTGCTGGACAATCCGGACGGCGCGTTGCAAATGGCCAACGCCGCGCTGACCGTTGCCAAGCCGGATGCCACCGAGCAACTTGTCTATATGGTCGAAACCCTCAGCCAGAAAGGGAATGCCCAATGAACGCCGCCACCAAACTACCTGGAGACGTGGGCCCCATTCATTTCGTCGGCATTGGCGGGATTGGTATGTCGGGCATTGCCGAGGTGCTGTTGAACCACGGCTATGTTGTGCAGGGGTCTGACCTGAAGCGCACGCCGATCACGGATCGGTTGCAGGAACTGGGCGCGCGTGTGTTCGTGGGCCAGACTGCGAAGAATATTGAGGAGGCGGAGGTGGTTGTGATCTCGTCCGCCATCAAGCCTGGCAATGCGGAGTTGGACGCAGCGCGGGCGCGGGGCCTACCCATCGTGCGCCGGGCAGAGATGCTGGCAGAGCTGATGCGGTTGCGCTCGAACATTGCGGTGGCTGGGACACACGGTAAAACGACGACCACCACGATGGTTGCGGCCCTGCTGGATGAGGGCAAGTTTGACCCGACCGTTGTGAATGGCGGCATTATCCACGCCTATGGCTCGAATGCCCGGAAGGGTGACGGCGAGTGGATGGTGGTCGAGGCTGACGAGAGTGACGGCACCTTCAATCGTTTGCCCGCGACCATCGCCATCGTGACCAATATTGACCCCGAGCATATGGAGCATTGGGGCACCGAAGAGGCCTTGCACAAAGGCTTTTATGACTTCGTGTCGAACATTCCGTTCTATGGCTTGGCTGTGTGCTGCACTGACGACCCGGATGTGCAAAGCCTTGTGGGCAAGATCACGGACCGCCGCGTGGTGACCTATGGCTTCAACGCGCAGGCGGATGTGCGGGCGACAAACCTGACCTATGAGAACGGCGTGGCCCATTTCGACATTGCCCTGCAGGCCGAGGATCAGGTGATCGAAGGGTGCAGTCTGCCGATGCCCGGGGATCACAACGTGTCGAATGCGCTCAGCGCTGTCGCCGTGGCCCGTCATCTGGGCATGAAAGCGGACGAAATCCGCAACGCCTTGGCCAGTTTCGGCGGCGTTAACCGTCGGTTTACCCGTGTGGGTGAGGTTGAGGGCATCACGATCATTGACGATTACGGCCACCACCCAACCGAGATTGCTGCCGTGTTGAAAGCTGCGCGCCAAGCCACGTCAGGCCGCGTGATCGCGGTCCACCAGCCGCACCGCTACACGCGGCTGCATCATCATTTCGATGACTTCTGTTCGTGCTTCAACGATGCCGACGTCGTGGGCATTGCCGATATCTTTGCCGCCGGAGAGGACCCGATTGAAGGCGCGAGCCGTGATGATCTTGTTGCAGGGCTGATCCGCCACGGTCACCGGCATGCGCGCGCGGTCGTGGACGAAAACGATCTTGAGCGCTTGGTGCGCGAACAGGCGCGGCCGGGTGATATGGTCGTCTGCCTTGGGGCCGGGTCGATCAGCGCGTGGGCCAACGGTTTGCCAGCAAGACTGCACAAGGGGGCTGCGTGAGCATTCTCGCAATCATCTTTGCCTTGTTGATGATGCCCATCGGTATCTTGCTGCGCATGCGGAACCTGCCCATGGTGTTGGGTGCGCTGATTGTGCTGTGTGTGATCTTGAGCCTCTACAACCTGTTTGCAGGCGCGCCGGGGTCACCGTTGTTCTTTGCTGGTCCAGCCGCACTTGCATTGATGCTCGGCTGGACCTTGGGCAACCGGTTCGGTGGGAACAGCTAGTGTTGCTCTGGACGTGCATAGGTTGGGTATTTGCCGCATCGATTGTCGCGATGCTGCCCATGCGACACCAATACGTCCCCGGCATAGGGCTTCTGATCACTGCGCCCGTTTTGATTTTGTGGGTGGGCATCAGCGTGGCGTGGTGGGCAGGGGTCCTTGCTCTTGCTGCGTTTGTGTCGATGTTTCGAAACCCGCTTCGCTATTTTCTGGCCAAGGCCCGTGGTCAGAACCCTCAACTTCCGCCGGAGTTTCGTTCATGAGTCTGTCCCTGATACTTGCGTGCCTTTGGGGCGTCGCGGCAAATGTGCTTGCGATGCTTCCAAGCCGGGACAACCATTGGACAAATGCCTATGGGCTGATTGCCATTGGCATTCCAATCATCGGGTACGTCACCTGGCAGCACGGTCCCTGGTTGGGACTTGTTATCATGGTTGCGGGGATGAGTATTCTGCGGTGGCCGGTGATCTATCTGAGCCGCTGGCTCAAAAGGAGGTTGATCCGATGATGTATGTGATTGCTTTGACGGCACTTGGTCTGGGGATTGTGGCGGGCTGGTCTCTGGCTGCGCGGTTCATGTTGCGCAGTCTGGCCGCCATTTTCATTGTCCTGGCGTCGGCTGTGCTATGGGTTGCGATGGCGCCAAACACGCTTCCCGGCGACGGGTTCGCGGCGGTCGTGGCCACCTTTCTTGTCGCATTGCCGATGGCATCCGGGCTGCTCGGCGGGGCCGTGTTTTGCGGGTTGATCCGTCGTCACAGCAAGGCGACTTGACCTCTTGCACCCATGGCGGCATTGCAGCGCCATGACCTATGACCTGCCAGCCGTACGCGGCGCACTGACCCCAAACAAGGATTTGTCCGGCCTGACATGGTTGCGTGTTGGCGGCCCGGCGGATTGGTTTTTTCAGCCTGCCGATGTCGACGACTTGAGCGCCTTTCTTGCTGCCCTTGATCCTGCCGTTCCTGTCTTTCCCATGGGGGTGGGCAGCAACCTGATCGTGCGGGATGGCGGTCTGCGGGCCGTGGTGATCCGTTTGGGTCGTGGTTTCAACGGCATCGAGGTAGATGGAGATACGATCACGGCAGGGGCGGCAGCCCTTGATGCCCATGTCGCGCGCAAGGCGGCGGATGCGGGCATCGACCTGACATTTCTGCGCACCATCCCCGGTGCGATTGGCGGTGCGGTGCGTATGAATGCGGGCTGTTATGGCAGCTATACAGCGGATGTCTTTGTTCAGGCGCAAGTCGTGCTGCGGGATGGCACCATCACAAGTCTGGACGCGAGCGATCTGGATTTCCAGTATCGCCAAAGCAATCTGCCCGAGGGCGCTGTCCTCACCCATGTGACCTTGCGCGGGTCCGAGGGAGACCCGCATGACCTACATGCGCGCATGACGGACCAACTGGCCAAGCGGGATGCGACCCAGCCCACCAAGGACCGCAGCGCGGGTTCCACATTCCGAAATCCGGCCGGGTTCTCGTCCACAGGGAAAGACGATGATGTCCATGACCTGAAGGCTTGGAAGGTTATTGATGACGCAGGCCTGCGCGGTGCGCGGCGGGGTGGGGCACAGATGAGCGAAAAGCACTCGAACTTTATGATCAACACTGGGCAGGCAACCGCTGCCGATCTCGAAGGATTGGGCGAAGATGTGCGAAAAAAGGTTTACGATTCCAGTGGCATCACGCTAGAATGGGAAATCATGCGCGTGGGTGATCCGGCATAGGGTTTCGCGTGCAAGGCAGGCCGAGAATCGGCGTATAAATCGAGGGTTCGCAAAAGGACCCCGGGACTTAGAGGCACATGGCGGGGCAGTCGAGCAGACGTTCCAAAGTGGCGGTGTTAAAGGGTGGCCCCTCGGCTGAGCGCGAGGTGTCGTTGTCAACGGGACAGGCCTGCGCAGCCGCGCTGAGGGACATGGGTTATGAGGTGGTCGAGGTCGATGCGGGCCCCGATGTTGCTTCTGTTTTGCAGGACATTGCACCGGATGCCGTTCTGAACTGCCTGCATGGCCGTTGGGGCGAAGATGGCTGTGTGCAGGGTATCCTTGAATGGCTGGGTATTCGCTATTCGCATTCTGGCGTTCTGGCCTCGGCGCTGGCGATGGACAAACAGCGCACGAAAGAGGTGTTTCGCGCATCGGGCTTGCCCGTTGTCGACAGCGTCATCCGGTCGAAAGAAGATGTGATGGCCGACCACGTTATGCCGGTGCCCTATGTCGTGAAACCCAACAATGAGGGATCGAGCGTTGGTGTTTATCTCGTGCAGGAGGGGGCCAACCGCCCGCCACGCCTGAGCGATGACATGCCCGCCGAGGTCATGGTCGAAGCCTTCGCGCATGGGCGCGAGCTGACCACCACAGTGATGGACGATCGCGCGCTGGGTGTGACCGACATCATCACGGACGGCTGGTATGATTATGACGCCAAGTACAAGCCCGGTGGTTCGCGGCACGTGATCCCGGCAGACGTCCCAACCGAGATCGCCAACCTGTGCGAGGATTACGCCTTGCGCGCGCACCAGGCACTTGGGTGCCGGGGGGTAACGCGCACCGATTTTCGGTGGGATGAAAGCAAGGGCGCCGCCGGTCTAATCCTGCTTGAAATCAACACGCAGCCCGGAATGACCCCAACCTCGCTGACGCCGGAACAGGCGCAGGCGGCTGGCATGTCCTTTGGTGAGTTTTGTGCCTGGATGGTGGAGGATGCGTCATGCAACCGGTAAGGCGTGCTGATCCAGCCCCGTCGCGCTGGTCGTGGCGCATGCAGCGTCTGATGCTGACGCCGGGGATCCGGTTGATGCTGCGTGCAGGTGTCCCATTCGTGCTGTCCTTTGGTGCCGCGACGTGGTGGCTTTCGAACCCGGACACGCAAGAGGCCATTCAGGCCACCGTGGCCGAAGCCAGGGCCAGTATCGAGCAGCGCCCGGAGTTCATGGTCAACCTAATGGCTATCGATGGTGCGGACACGGAACTGTCCGAAGCCATCCGCACGGCTGTCCCGCTTGATTTTCCGATCTCATCCTTTGACCTCGATCCGGCAGCCATCCGCGCCACCGTGCGCGAGATGCCCCCGGTCAAGGAAGCCACCGTGCGCATTCGCCCGGGCGGTGTTTTGCAGGTGGACATCACGCCGCGCGTTCCGGTCGCCATCTGGCGCCAACCCGAGGGCCTGACGCTGATCGATGAGGCCGGCGCTCTTGTCCGACCGATTGCGCGGCGCGGTCTACGTTCCGACCTGCCCGTGATCGCGGGGGAGGGGGCCGCGAGCCATGTGGACGAGGCCATGAAACTGATTGCAGCGGGTGCGCCCCTTGGTGATCGCCTCCGCGGGCTGGTCCGCCTCGGCGACCGGCGTTGGGACGTCGTTTTGGATCGCAATCAACGCATCATGCTGCCGACCGATGGCGCGGTGCAAGCGCTTGAACGCGTGATTGCCCTTGATGGCGTGGACGAGGTTTTGAAGCGCGACATTGCCCGCATTGATCTGCGTTTGGCCGACAGACCGACCGTGCGCATGACAGACAATTCCACCGCCGAATGGCGGCGTATCAGACAGTTGACCCCGGGGACCGAGTAGTAGTGATGACCGACCTTTATGCCAGCCAGCGCAGCATGCGGAACATGCGCAAGATCGCGATGCAGCGGGGTGTGGTGGCGATCCTTGATGTGGGCAGCTCGAAGATTGCCTGTCTGGTTTTGCGTTTTGACGGCACGAACCAGCTGGGCGAAGAGGGCGAGATCGGATCACTTGCCGGGCAGTCCGGGTTCCGGGTGATCGGCGCTGCGACAACCCGGTCGCGAGGCGTCCGCTTTGGCGAGATTTGCGCCATGCAGGAAACCGAGCGCGCCATTCGCACAGCTTTGCAGGCAGCACAGAAGATGGCGGGTATTCGGGTTGATCACGTTATTGCATGTTTTGCCGGGGCCGAGCCACGCAGCTATGGCCTTGATGCGCGGCTGGACCTCGAGGGCGGCGTCGTGTCCGAACAGGATGTGGCCCGCGTGCTGTCGCGTTGCGATGTGCCGGATTACGGGGAAGGGCGCGAAGTACTACATGCGCAGCCCGTGAACTTCGCGCTTGATCACCGTTCGGGTCTGTCCGATCCGCGTGGGCAGTTGGGCAATGAACTGGCCGTTGATCTACATATGCTGACCGTGGACGCGTCGGCAGTGCAGCACCTCGCGCATTGTATCAAACGCTGTGATCTGGAACTGGCGGGCATCGCCTCATCATCCTATGCGTCCGGGATTGCGGCGCTTGTCGAGGATGAGCAAGAGCTTGGCTCGGCTTGTATCGACCTGGGCGGCGGGTCGACCGGCGTGTCGATCTTTATCAAGAAGCACATGATCTATGGCGATGCGGTGCGCATGGGCGGCGATCACGTGACCAGCGACATTTCGATGGGCTTGCAGGTGCCCATGGCCAATGCCGAGCGGATCAAGACCTTTTATGGCGGGGTGCATGCCACTGGAATGGACGATCGCGAGATGATCGAAATTGGTGGTGATACGGGCGACTATGAACATGACCGTCGCACAGCATCGCGGGCGGAACTGATCGGGATCATGCGCCCCCGTGTGGAAGAGATTCTGGAGGAGGTACGTGCCCGTCTGGATGCCGCCGGGTTCGATCATCTTCCCAGCCAGCAGATTGTGTTGACCGGCGGGGGTAGCCAGATCCCCGGTCTTGACGGTCTCGCCTCAAAGATCCTGGGCCAGCAGGTGCGTCTGGGACGGCCCTTGCGGGTGCACGGGTTGCCGCAGGCGGCCACGGGACCGGGTTTTGCGTCGGCTGTCGGTCTGGCCCTTTTTGCGGCCCATCCGCAGGATGAATGGTGGGATTTTGATATTCCTGCTGATCGCTATCCCGCGCGGTCGCTGCGTCGGGCGGTCAAATGGTTCCGCGACAATTGGTAGGCCGCTCTCTGTGCGCGATTGTGCTGGCCGCGCTGTTCGTGCAACCGGGCGCGGCCCAACAGCGGATCGCGCCCGAAGAGTTTTTGGCACGGGTCACTGGGAAAACAGTTTCGTTCTACGATCGCGACAGAGGCAATCTTGTTGGCGTAGAGCAGTTTCTCTCCCCACGGCTCTCGGTTTGGCGCGGTCGTGCAGACAGATGTGTTTATGGTGAAATCACGACACCCGACGGGCAGATCTGCTTCCTATACCGTGATCTTGGTCGGACAACTCCAGTGTGCTGGGTGCCTTACGACACAAACGGGACCCTCATGGTCTTTGGCGTCGGTGGCGCCTTTGGGCAAAGCCAATTTGCGCAGTTCAACGATCAGGACCTGGGCTGCCCAGAGGTACCGCTGAGCTAGGGAATCGCTTGATTGTCAGGGCGTTATGGATCACTTTGTTCTTAACGCCCGAAAGAGGCGCGCGGCACATGGCAGGCCGCAACACATGGCAGACAGAGCAGTTTGCACAAAAACTCGTATTTCGCGCGCCATCGCGGCGCGCGCTGCTGTTCTGTTTGTGTCTTTTGCATACTCAACCGCAAGATATCCATATCTCGGCGAAATTTTGCGGACATGTGTTCAAATATGCCCATATTTTGCGGCAAATTTGCGATTTGAGGGTGACGTTGGGGGCGCAAAACGCTAGGGTCGCTGCAATTTAGGCACAAAAACACCCGCGAATGCGGCAAATCAGACAGGCGGACCTGACTATGACCCTCAACCTCTCCATGCCCGGACATGACGAGCTAAAACCCCGCATCACCGTCTTTGGTGTTGGTGGTGCTGGTGGCAACGCCGTCAATAACATGATTGAAAAACAACTGGATGGCGTCGATTTCGTCGTTGCCAACACCGATGCGCAGGCGCTGCAACAATCCGCCGCAACAAACCGGGTCCAGTTGGGTATCAAAGTAACTGAGGGCCTTGGGGCAGGGGCACGTGCGTCCGTAGGGGCGGCAGCCGCAGAAGAATCAATTGAACAGATCGTGGATCATCTGGCCGGTGCGCATATGTGCTTTATAACCGCCGGTATGGGCGGCGGGACCGGGACCGGTGCTGCGCCGATCATCGCGCAAGCTGCCCGCGAACTGGGCGTTCTGACCGTTGGTGTTGTGACCAAGCCCTTCCAATTCGAAGGCGCCAAGCGCATGCGTCAGGCCGAAGACGGCGTTGAATCGCTGCAAAAAATGGTCGACACGCTAATCATCATTCCGAACCAGAACTTGTTCCGGCTGGCGAACGAGAAAACAACCTTTACCGAAGCCTTCAGCATGGCAGA
>NZ_JBYNDP010000143.1:0-8938 GCF_059783535.1 Tateyamaria sp.
GCGGATACGCTGGAATGGACCCTGCCCAGCCCGCCGCCAGAGCACACGTTCGAAACCCTGCCCAAGCAGGAAGACTGGGACAAAGCGCCGTCGCACTAAGCGCCGTGCAGACATGAAAACCAAGAAGGGCTCCGGTGGCGACCGGGGCCCTTTTTCTTTGGAAGGAATTGCACAAGTGCATGTTGCGTACACTTTCGCAGCGTTGCTTGCGCTGATCCCACTCGTTACAGCAACATGGCGAGGCTGGCCCGCACAGCGACTCCTCGCATCAAGCGCGTGAAGCTCCGTGCTTGGGCCGGAGCGAAAGGTTGGCTTTCCACCTGGTCAGTGCGCGCGCCAATACATGTCGGGGGTCTCGCATTTGGTTTGATTAGCCTCTCTTTGCCGGGTCGGATTGTTTTGTCGCGCCCTCGGGGTTGCGCGGTCAAACGAGCTGGGTGCAGACGCTGAATAGGCCGGATCAAATGGACATCGCTATGACCAGGTCGTTCGCTATGCCACCGCATATCACCCTGATACATGCCTTGATCTTCCAGCACGCCTGAGCTCTTTCACTTAGCCGGCTAAACTCTGTGGCTTTGCCCATAGACCCAACGAATACGTGTAAAACCGCACCCCCACATGCGTTGTTATGCAATATCACGTAACAAAACTGGGCCATTCACCGCCCACCTCCCTGTCAAAACGCGCAGATCACCGCCCACGCGCGCGCAAGGCTCACAAACCACCTTCCACCGTCTGCACACCGTCCCATATCCAAACCACACTGCTGCCCGCGGACCGCGTTGCCCGAACACCGTGACCCGCTTCCCGCAGGACAACAGACGAAAGGAGCATGTCATGCTGTCGAAAACATTTTTATCCGCTGCCCTTGCAGCCTCGCTCGCCCTTGTGCCTGCCACCAGCGCCACTGCGGACCGAAAGGACTTCATCGCCGGCGCCATCCTCGGCGGCATCGGCGGCGCAATCATCAACAATGAAGTGCGCAAGAACAAGCAACGGCAGGCTGCCCGCAGCCGCGCCGTAGCCCCCCGCACCTACGCCGCGCAACCGCGCACCTACCGCGCACCGGCCAAAAAAACCTATCGCCCCTCGATCCCCGCAACCCAGGAAGGGCGCGAGATCCAGTCCTCGCTCAACTACTTCGGTTTTGACGCCGGCAGCGTCGACGGTCGGGTTGGATCAAGAACGCGCGACGCCATCTCGGATTACCAGCGCTACATGGGCTATGAAGGCACCGGCACGCTGACGACTTTCCAACAGCACTTGCTAACGTCGTCCTACCTGCGCGCCGAAGCAGGTGGCAGCCGCACATTGCAGGATATCGCAAGCCTCCCTGACGGCACCCGTGGCCTTCTGAAACTCTACCGCGAGGATCTTGCGTCCGGCAGCAGTCAACAGCGCCGTCTGAGCCCCGAACCGTCGGCCTCCTATACCGACCTCTAACACCCCCGCCGCTATGCCACCGCCCTCAATACTCCTCCAGGGGGGCGGTGGCACCTTGGCCGCGACAACCTGACCTTCGACTTGGCGCGTTCGCGGCGTATAACATCCTTATGCCTTACCGCTGGACCACAGAACCCGAAGCACAGGTGCAGGAACTCCACCTCTGGCCACATAACTCCCTTCCTCAGCGGGGCATGGCCGCGTTCGTGCTGGCGACCTTTACACTCATTCTGATCCCGACCCTGCCCCTGCTGGGGTCAGTCGTGTTGTGGGGCCTGCTGCCCTTCGCCATGGGCGCCGTCTGGGCGATGTATTTCGCCCTGCGACGCAATCGGCGCGCGCGTCAGATCATTGAGGTTCTGACACTGGATGCAGACGAAACCCACCTCACCCGCACCGATGCCAATGGCGAGGTGCAGGAATGGGATTGCAACCGCTACTGGACCAAGGTGACCAAGTACGATGACGAGGGACCGGTGCCGCACTACGTCACGCTCAAGGGTAAAGGGCGCGAAGTCGAAATCGGCGCCTTCCTGAGCGAGGAAGAACGCATCGCACTTTATGACGACCTTACGCGCGCTCTGCGGCGTTAGAGCGTCCTAAGTCCGTTTCTGTGTGCGGCAGATCTGCAGCTTTAGTGGGAGCATGAGCATGCTCCCCGTGAAAGTCCGCAAAACAGGGCATTCACTGCCTCAGATCACAGTGTTGCCACTAGTGGGCCGCTGCGCAGAGCCGTTCCTTGACCATGGGACCCACCGCGCCAAAATCCATCTGACCGGTGTATTTCGATTTCAGAACACCCATGACTTTGCCCATGTCCCGGATGCTCTCGGCACCAACCTCGGCAATGGCGTCATCCACCGCTTTGGCCGACGCATCTGCGCCTAGCTTCTGCGGCAGGAATTCTTCGATGACCTTTGTCTCTGCCATCTCGCGTTCGGCCAGATCAAGCCGTCCGCCTTCTTCATAGGTCTTCGCACTTTCATTCCGCTGCTTGACCATTTTGCCAAGGATCGCAAGGACTTCGCCCTCACCCACCCCGTCGTCCTGACCGGCGGCACGGGCGTCGATATCCTTGTCCTTGATGGCGGCGTTGATCAGCCGCAGCGTCGAAAGTCGGTCTGCATCCTTGTCTTTCATGGCCTGCTTGAGCGCGGCCGAAATCTTGGTGCGCAAATCCATTTGATGTCCATCCCCATGGGCACGTGTTGAACGTTAAAGGTACGTCATACGTCAGGTTGAGGCAAGGGAATGCCAACGCCTCAACCAATTGATTTAAAACAATAAAGTAAATTGACCAATAGGCTTGACCAACACAGGTCCGCACATTAGTTTCCGCGCAATTTGCCTGCACCCGCTGTCTTTGCCCGCACCTGGAAGCTCTGCCATGACCCCTGCCAAACCCACCGCCTGCCTTGCCCTCGCTGACGGCACACTGTTCTACGGACAAGGCTTCGGGGCGACCGGTCAAACGCAGGCCGAGCTGTGCTTTAACACCGCCATGACCGGGTATCAGGAGATCATGACGGACCCCTCCTACGCAGGTCAGATCGTCACCTTCACCTTCCCTCATATCGGAAATGTAGGTGTGAACCCGGAAGATGATGAAACGGGTGACCCGGTTGCATCCGGCATGGTCGTCAAGTGGATGCCCACCGACCCATCAAACTGGCGCGCAGCCGAAGGGCTGTCGGGCTGGTTGGCATCGCGGGGGCGCATCGCAATTGGTGGTGTCGACACACGCCGCCTGACCCGCGCCATCCGGCAGGCCGGCGCCCCGCACGTGGCCCTCGCCCACAGTCCAGACGGGGTTTTCGATATCGAAGCGCTTGTCGCTTCTGCCCGCAACTTTGCAGGGCTGGAAGGCATGGATCTGGCCAAGGACGTCACCTGCTCCCAATCCTACCGCTGGAACGAAAAACGGTGGGCCTGGCCTGAGGGTTACACGCCCCAAAATGACCCAAAATTCAAGGTTGTCGCCGTGGACTACGGCGCCAAACGCAACATCCTGCGCTGCCTAGCGTCTGCCGGTTGTGACGTCACCGTGCTGCCCGCAACCGCGACCGCAGAAGAGGTGATGGCACACGATCCAGACGGCGTGTTCCTGTCGAATGGTCCCGGGGATCCCGCCGCCACAGGCGAATATGCAGTGCCCATGATCAAGGACGTTCTGGACAAGGATGTGCCCGTCTTTGGGATTTGCCTGGGCCACCAAATGCTGGCCCTCGCCCTCGGCGCCAAGACGATCAAGATGAACCACGGCCACCACGGTGCAAACCATCCCGTAAAGGACCTTGATACCGGCAAGGTCGAGATCACGTCGATGAATCACGGCTTTGCCGTGGATGCACAAACCCTGCCAGCGGGCGTTGTGGAAACACATACATCACTCTTTGACGGGTCCAATTGCGGCATCCGTGTCGAAGGCAAGCCAGTCTATTCGGTGCAATACCACCCAGAGGCCAGCCCCGGACCGCAAGACAGCTACTACCTGTTCGAACGGTTTGCAGAGGCAATGGCCGCGCGAGCTGGTTAAAAACCAAGCGATTACAATGGTCTTAACGGACTGTTAACCATGAGACGCCATTGGTGAGGGTTCCTGTGCCTGGGACCCGACATGAGCGATCCGCTATTACGTCTGTCTTTTCCGCAGCCGGTCACCCGGCCTGTGCGTCCTGCCGTGCCCGTGGGACGACAGTTGGTAAACGCCGGACTGATCAGCCAGACAACCTTGCTTGAAGCGCTTGCGCTGCAACATCAGCTCGATGCCCCGCTGGGCGAGATATTGGTGGCCGAAGGACATGTTGAGCCTGACGACGTGCTGGCCGCACTTGCCGTGCAACACGACGCAGACCGTGTGGATCTGACCATCGACCCGCCCAATCCGTTGACGAAATCAGCCATGCCTGCACGGATATGCCAACATTTTGGTGTCGTGCCATGGCGGTGGATCGGCAATACGCTTCTGGTGGCAACGGCACGGCCAGATCAGCTGTCTGCAGTGAGCGACATGCTCGATGATCCCTCCATCACGCTGTTGCCCGTCATCGCGTCCATCGACCAGATCCACGATCAAATCACCATGATCTATGGCGCGCAGCTTGCACATCAGGCTGCGCACAAAGTGCCAAAAGAGGTCAGTTGTCGGACGTGGGCCCCGGGCATGGTCGGCGCACTTGCTCTACTGTCTCTCTTGATACTGTCTCTTGTGCTCTTTCCCGCCTGGACGGCAACCGTATTGATTGGATGGGCGGTGTTTACACTGGCACTGACCACGGGTCTTAAACTGGCCGCGGTCGTCGCGCGACTGATGCACCGTTTGCCTGCCCAACCCGAACCCGTATCCACGCCGCTTGCTGGTCGCCTGCCCCGCGTGTCAGTCATGGTTCCCCTGTTCAATGAAGAGCGAATTGCGGAGGCGCTGATCACACGTCTGTCCCGCCTGACATATCCCAAGGCTCTTTTGGACGTTGTTCTGGTGCTCGAATCCAAGGACAGCGTGACCCGTGCGACCCTCGCCCGCACGCGCTTGCCAAAGTGGATGCGCGTCGTTGAAGTGCCGGATGATGGCACGATCACCACGAAACCCCGGGCCCTCAACTACGCGCTGGACTTCTGCAAGGGCGAAATCATCGGAGTGTGGGACGCCGAAGATGCGCCAGAGCCGGATCAGATCGAAAAAGTCGTCTGGAAATTTGCGGCGGCGGGTCCTGACGTTGCATGCCTGCAAGGTATACTTGACTACTACAACGCCCGCCACAACTGGCTCGCGCGCTGTTTCACCATAGAATACGCAAGCTGGTGGCGACTTGTATTGCCCGGTGTTCAACGTCTCGGGCTTGTCTTACCTCTGGGCGGCACGACACTCTTCTTCAGGCGTGCAATCCTCGACGAATTGGGCGGTTGGGACGCACATAATGTGACCGAAGACGCGGACCTTGGCATACGGCTGGCACGCCGCGGCTACCGCACTGAATTGATCCCCACCGTCACCTATGAAGAAGCCAACTGTCGCGCCTGGCCTTGGGTGAAACAGCGATCTCGGTGGATCAAAGGGTTTTTCATTACCTATTGCGTACACATGCGCCGCCCTGTTCAACTTCTACAGGATCTTGGTTTCAAAAAGTTTCTTGGCGTGCAGGCGATGTTTCTGGCCACGGTCTCGCAATTCGCAGCGCTTCCACTGCTTTGGAGCTTCTGGCTGCCCGCCGCCGGCCTGCCTCACCCGGTCATGGAGACACTGGGCGCAACCGTCGTCTGGTCTGCCGCATCTTTCTTCATTGCGGCGGAGTTGTTGAACATGGCAATTGGGATGCTTGCAGTATCGGACCGCGATCATCGCCATCTGCTGCCTTGGGTTCTGACCGTACCACTCTATTTCCCGCTTGGCGCCATCGCCAGCTACAAGGCCATCTACGAACTGGTGCGCGCGCCGTTCTATTGGGACAAAACCCAACACGGGACGGCAAGCGGCGATGTGGTCGAACCGATCAGATACGCGGATTAGGCTTCGTCGCGGCGCGTCTCTGCATCCTGCTTCAAACGGGTCATGAACGCGACCGAGATATGATCGCGCAGCGCCTGTCCGGCTTCGGCCTCATCCTTCGCTTCGATCGCCCGCACGATGCGGTCATGTTCATCCTGGGCGATGCGCGTGCGTCCGTCCGCGGCCAGCGATGTGGTTGCCATCAGCGCCATGGTCCTGTGCACAAGGTCAAGCTGTTGAACAAGGTAGCGGTTGTGCGACGCAAGATGAATCTGCGTATGGAACCGCCGGTTCGCACGGGCCAGTGCAGGCGGATCGTTGATCAACGCGTTGTCGGCCTCCACCATCTCACGCAGGATGCGTACCTCTTCCGCCGTGGCATGTTGTGCGGCCAAGGATGCCGCCAACCCCTCAAGCTCGCGGCGGACAACATAAAGCTCCGACATCTGGTTGTGGTCAAGAGAGGCAACGATCAGACTGCGCCCATCCCGCGACAACAGCGACTGCGTTTCCAACCGTTGCAATGCCTCACGCACAGGTGTCCGCGACACACCAAACCGTTCCGCCAACTCGCTTTCCACCAACCGATCACCCGGTCGGTAAGTTCCGATGTCGATTGCTTCGAGGATCATCGAATAGGCATCGGTATGTGTCGGGCGTGCGGCGCGCATGGCATCCTCGCAAGTCATTGAATTTCCAAACCATAGTGCGCACGCCCATAGTCACGCAACCCCAAGCACTTGCGTACTGCGCGCACCAGCCCTATCCACGACCCTATGCCAGCTGATGATTTTGCACATGTCCGCGCCTGGGTCTTTGATCTGGACAATACACTCTACCCGCCCGCCGTGCGCCTTTTTGATCAGATCGAAGTGCGGATGACAGCCTATGTCATGGAGGCTTTGAAGGTCTCGAAGCGTGAGGCGGACCGGCTGCGCAAACACTATTGGCACACCCATGGCACAACCCTGGCCGGCCTGATGCGGGAACACGAGATCGACCCGCTGCCCTTTCTGGAGGACGTGCACGACATCTCATTCGATGAACTGTCACCCGACGTGGATCTGGCCGCACGTATCGACACGCTGCCGGGACGCAAGATCGTCTATACGAATGGATGCGCCCCTTATGCAGAACGCGTGCTGGCGGCGCGCGGGCTCTCGGGCAGGTTCGACGCGATCTATGGCGTTGAACATGCGGATTTTCAGCCCAAGCCGGATCGCGCCGCGTTTGATCGCGTCTTTCGCCGCGACGGGCTCGAACCCGAACGCGGTGCGATGTTCGAGGATGAGCCGCGAAACCTGGCCGTGCCCCACGCCATGGGAATGCGCACGGTTCACGTGGCGCCGGCACGCGCCGATGGGGATCACATCCATCACCACACCGATGACCTCGCTGATTTTCTGTCCCGGCTCACCGGGTAGGACAGGATGCCACCTTGGCACTGGGACCGGGCGGCATAGTTTGCGGGTAGCGGAGGTGCGAAATGACCGAAACCTGTGACATCCTGATTTCCGGCGGCGGTATTGCAGGGCTGACTGCTGCGGCGGCTTTTGGGTCGGCCGGGTTCAACGTCATCTGCGTTGATCCAACCCCACCCGTGACCGAGCGTGAGGCCGAGGGTTCGGACATGCGCACCACAGCGATGCTGCAACCCGCCCGTGACTTGCTTGAACGCGCAGGCGTTTGGGACGCGCTTGCCCCGCATGGCGCGGCGCTTGAAGTGATGCGCATCGCGGACGCCGCCACTGACACAGGCGCCGCGCGCGAGGTCAAATCCTTCCGAGCGTCGGATGTGTCTGACCTGCCCTTCGGCTGGAACTTTCCGAATTGGCGCTTGCGGCGCGAACTGGTGGCAAGACTTGATGCCCTGCCAAACGTGGACTTCCGACCCGGCACCGGCACCAGCCGTTTCCTGGGTCGCACGGCAGAGGCGCGAGTCACGCTGAGCGACGGAACGCGTATTAAAGCCAAGCTGGTCGTAGCCGCAGATGGCCGCAATTCACCCGTACGGCAAGCCGCCGGAATTGGGGTCACGACCAAACGCTATGGCCAAAAGGCGCTGGCCTTTGCCGTGACGCATCCGATCCCGCACGAAAACGTTTCGACTGAAGTACACCGCACGGGCGGTCCTTTTACGCTCGTGCCCCTGCCTGATCACGAAGGGATGCCCTGCTCTGCTGTTGTCTGGATGGATGACGGTGCGAAGTCGATGGCTCGGTTGGCGTTGGAGGCCGCAGAGTTCGAAGCAGAGATGACCGAGCGCAGTTGTCACATACTCGGGCCACTCAATCTCGCATCGCGCCGCACGATCTGGCCGATCATCAGCCAGATTGCTGAACGTTTGAGCGGTACAAGAGTGGCCCTGATCGCCGAAGCCGCGCACGTGGTGCCGCCGATTGGCGCGCAGGGGCTGAATATGTCGCTGGCCGATACGACAACTCTGCTGGATCTGGCGATAGACCAACCCGAAAACCTTGGGGATGCAGCAATGCTCGCCCGCTACCAAAAGGCGCGCTACGGCGATATCCGCATGCGCGTGACCGGCATCGACCTTTTGAACCGGGCAAGCCAAGCCACATCACCGCTAGCGCGCGATGCAAGGGCGCTCGGCCTGAACGCATTGCATGAGATTACGCCAATCCGCAAATCACTGATGGAATTGGGGTTGGGCGTGCGGCGCGCAGGGTAAGGCGGACCTTTGGTCCGCCGGGCGCACGGCACGTGCGCCTCACGTTTCCAGATCCTCGTAAGGCGCACGTGCCGTGCGCCCGGCGGACGGCACCTCCGCCTTACAACACCTGATCCACGACACGCCGCAGACGCTCGACCGTGCCGTCCACATCATAGAGTTTGTCCAGGCCAAAAAGCCCGATACGAAACGTTCGGAAGTCAGCGGGCTCATCACATTGCAAAGGCACCCCTGCGGCAATCTGCATGCCCTGTGCCGCAAAGCGTTTGCCGGTCTGCACATCCGGATCGGCGGTGTAACTCACAACCACGCCC
>NZ_JBYNDP010000015.1:0-48012 GCF_059783535.1 Tateyamaria sp.
GCCAGAGCCAGAGCCAGAGCCAGAGCCAGAGCCAGAGCCAGAGCCAGAGCCAGAAAGTGCTGCACCGTCCGCACCGCGGCAACCCGCGCCTGAAAAGCGCAGTGTCGTGCCCATGATCTTTGCCGGGATCATCGCCGCATTGGCGGGCTTTATCGCGGCACGGTCCGACATCCTTGAACCGATCCTCCCCGGCCTTGCCACACAGGCAGGCGCAGACCCCGAACTGGTTGAGCAATTGAACGGAACCGTCGCGGATTTGACCGCACGCCTCGACCAATCCACGGAACAGATTGCGACGCTGACAGCGAAGGTCGAGACCCTGTCCCAAGTTGAGGCGCCGGTGGACTTTGGCCTGCTGGAACAACAACTTGCTGCCTTGTCCGACCGCATCGACGGCCTTGGGTCACAAACAGGCACCGCGCCCGTCGTGCCGGATGAGGCCATCGACTCTGCGCTGTCTGACCTGCGCGCCACGGCATCCGCCCAACAGGCTGAAATCGACAGGCTTCTGTCTGATGCCCGGCTGGCCCGTGAAAACGCCGAAGCGTCTGCCAGCGCGACATTGGCGCGTGCCGCGATCAATCGGGTCCTTGCCGCCGTTGACAATGGCGGGCCATTTGCGGCCGCGCTTGGCGATCTTGAACAGGCTGGAGTGTCCGACATTCCCGACGCGCTGCGTTCGGCCGCCGCTGACGGGGTGCAACCATTGTCAGAGCTGCAGGCATCTGCACCCGACGCGGCCCGCAATGCGCTGGCCGCGGCCCGCGCCGCGGAAGAGGGCGGCGGGCTGGGCGCCTTCTTTGAGCGTCAGCTGGGCACGCGGTCGATTCTGCCAACGGAAGGATCACACCCGGATGCCGTCCTGTCGCGTGTGGAGGCAGCCGTGCGCGATGGCCGTTTGAACGACGCATTGGCCGAAGCCGAAGCATTGCCCGAAGCGGCACAAGAGGCGCTCGCGCCCTGGTTGGAACAGGCGCAACAGCGTCACGAGGCGGTCACCGCCGCAAACGCATTGGCGCAACGCCTGTCGGCACTCTGAAGGGGCCTTTCATGATCTGGTCATTGGTAAAAATCATTATTTTTGTTGTTGCGGTCGCCGCACTCGCGCTCGGCGCCGGATGGCTTCTGGAAACAGAGGGCGGCATTCAAATCGTTGTCGCGGGCAAGGAATATACGCTTGGACCGCTGCAGTCAGTCATCGCTCTTTTGGCGCTCGTGATCGTTGTCTGGATCGGGCTGAAGCTGCTGGGTCTTCTGGTCGCCACATGGCATTTCCTGAATGGCGACGACACAGCCCTGTCCCGCTACTTCGAACGGCGCAAATATGCCAAAGGTTACGACGCGCTGGCCGAGGGCATGATGGCGCTGGCCTCGGGTGAAGCACGCACCGCGCTGGCCAAGGCGGAAAAGGCGGATCGTTACCTTGACCGTCCCGAGCTTACCAACCTGTTGACCGCACAAGCGGCCGAGATGGCAGGGGATCGGAAAAAAGCCGAGGAAACCTACCGAAAGCTCATAGAAAACGATGCAACCCGCTTTGTCGGTGTGCGCGGAATCATGAAGCAAAAGCTGGCTGACGGAGAGACCGAAACAGCACTCAAGCTGGCTGAAAAGGCGTTTGCCATCAAACCCAAACATGAAGAGACGCAGGATATCCTGCTCAAGCTTCAGGCGGAAAAAGAGGATTGGAAGGGCGCACGCGAAACTCTGAGCGCCAAACTGAAACATGGGTCCCTGCCCCGGGATGTGCACAAGCGACGTGACGCCGTACTGGCCCTGAGCGAAGCCAAAAAAGTTCTGGATCAGGACGAGACAATCGAAGCGCGCGAAGCGGCCGTCGAGGCCAACCGCCTGTCACCTGACCTGATCCCGGCAGCCGTTATGGCTGCGCGTGGGTATGTCGAAAAGGGTCAGAAGCGATACGCCACGCGCATCCTGAAAAAGGCGTGGAATGCCCAGCCGCATCCAGATCTCGCCGCCGCCTTTGCCGAGGTTGAACCAGGCGAAGACACGGCAGCACGCCTCAAACGGTTTGCTGCTCTGACCAAGTCCAATGCCGATCACCCCGAGGCGCGCATGCTGCTGAGCGAACTGAACATCGCGGCAGAAGACTTCCCCGCCGCCCGGCGCGTGCTGGGTGATCTGGCCGAAAGCGATCCAACCACGCGGTCGCTGACCCTGATGGCTGCCATCGAACGGGGCGAAGGAGCAGGCGACGCCGTGGTGCAGGGCTGGCTTGCCCGTGCATTGACTGCACCCCGCGGACCGCAATGGGTGTGCGACAACTGCCACAACATCCACAGCGAGTGGGCGCCCACATGTGACAATTGCGGTGCATTCGATACGTTGACTTGGAAACGGCCACCAAACGCCGAACTCAGCCTGCCCGGCGGAACCGAAATGCTGCCGCTTCTGGTTGGATCACCTGCTGAAAAATCAGACGATACGGTCGCCGTTGTGGATGATGAAGATGTGATTGAGGCAGAGGATTTGGGCAATCCGCACACTCAGAACACGTGATGTGATGTACGCGCCTACTATGATTATGCAACGCTTTCGGCAATTGACCGCCCGTCGCAGAGATTCCTTTGTGTTCCGCCGATGTTTCCCGCTAAACGTGCTCTGAATACGCTGCCGTAGCCGGCCCAGAGGAACATGTTGTGCAATATCCAATTCGCTTCTTAGCGTCGTTGTTTTTTATTGCGGCGATGTCCGCCTGTTCATTGCCACGTGGCGCAGCCATCGAAAACGAAGTGATCCGCAACCAGAACGATGAAGATGCTACGTTTTCCGTTGTGCCGATCAGACAGGACAATGTGGCGCAATTGGCGATGTGGCCAGCAACGGGTTGGGCAGGGCACTACCACTGGTTCACCCGCAACCCTGGCCCCAAGTCCAACGTCATCCAGCCAGGTGACACGATTGATTTGGTAATTTGGGACAACCAGGAAAACTCGCTTCTGACTGGCGACCTTCAGCAGAATGTCGTTATGCCGGGCATCACCGTTTCACCCAATGGTATGATCTTTGTTCCCTACATCGATCAAGTGAATGTGGCCGGATCAACCCCTGACGCGGCCCGTCTCCAGATCGAGGAAAAGTTGCGTGTGGTGATACCCGATCCGCAGGTGCAACTTGCCGTCGTATCCGGCCCAGACAACTCGGTCGATGCGGTCCGTGGCTTTAACTCGCCAGGCAACTACCCCTTGCCCAATCGCAACTACTCGATCCTCAGCCTGATCTCGACAGCTGGCGGTATCTCTGCGGACTTGCAGAATCCACTTGTGCGGGTCATCCGTGGCGGCAACTCCTTTGAAATCCGGGCTGGCGACCTGTTTAAACAACCCTCGGCAAATGTCATCCTGCGTGGTGGCGATAAAATCATCGTGGAAGAAGATGAGCGGTACTTCGTTGCGCTGGGGGCCACCGGGTCCGAAACCATCGTGCCATTCACCAAGGAACGCATCAACGCAATCGAAGCACTGGCACTTGTCGACGGCATCGATGATGGACGTGCCAACCCCAAAGGGGTGCTGATCTTGCGCGACTATTCCCGCAAGGATCTGCGCGCGGACGGTTCGGGACCCGAAAAAACTCAAGTGGTGTTCGCGGTTGATCTCACCTCGGCGGACTCACTTTTTGCCGCCCGCAAATTCAACGTGAACCCCGGCGACCTTGTCATGGCTACCGAAAGCTCGGTCACCTCGATCCGAACCGTCTTTGGTCTGATTGGATCGGTCATCGGCGTCGGCAACGCGCTGGACAACAACTAAAAAAAGGGCCGCACATCGTGCGACCCCTTTGCAAGCGATAGGGCGGGGCAATCCCCGCCCTTTTTCATTAGTAGCGATAGTGCTCAGGCTTGAACGGTCCCTCGGGTGCAACACCGATATAGGATGCCTGTTCAGGGTCCATTTGCGTCAGCTTCACACCAATCCGATCAAGGTGTAGGCGTGCCACTTTCTCATCCAGATGCTTCGGCAGGATGTAGACCTCGTTCTTGTATTCGTCGCCCTTGGTCCAAAGTTCGATCTGCGCCAGCACCTGGTTGGTGAAGGACGCGGACATCACAAAGGATGGGTGGCCCGTAGCATTGCCAAGGTTCAGCAGACGCCCCTCGGACAGCAGAATGATGCGATTGCCGTTTGGCATCTCGATCATGTCCACCTGTTCCTTGATATTGGTCCACTTGTGGTTCTTCAGGCTAGCCACTTGAATTTCGTTGTCGAAGTGGCCGATGTTGCCGACGATGGCCATGTCCTTCATCTCGCGCATGTGCTCGATGCGGATCACGTCCTTGTTGCCGGTTGTAGTGACAAAAATGTCTGCCATGCCAACAACGTCTTCCAGGGTCGTGACCTGGAAACCGTCCATGGCCGCCTGCAGCGCGCAGATCGGATCGACCTCGGTCACGATGACACGAGCACCGGCACCGGCGAGGCTCGCCGCCGAGCCTTTGCCCACATCGCCATACCCCATCACAACGGCGGTCTTGCCTGCCATCATGGTGTCCGTGGCGCGGCGAATGCCGTCCACCAGCGATTCCTTACAGCCATACTTGTTGTCGAATTTCGACTTGGTGACACTGTCATTCACGTTGATGGCAGGGAAGGGCAGCTGCCCGTCACGCACCAGCTGGTACAAACGGTTCACACCGGTTGTGGTCTCTTCCGAGACACCCTTGATCTGGTCGCGCATCTTGGTGAACCAGCCGGGGCTTTGCTCCATCCGCTTGGCAATCTGCTTCTTGATCACCTCTTCCTCTTCCGAGGTTGGGACCGGAATGATGTCTTCGCCCGCCTCTGCACGGGCACCCAACAGAACATACAGGGTCGCGTCACCGCCATCGTCCAGGATCATGTTGGGGCCGTCGGGAAACTGGAACGACTTGTCCAGGTAATCCCAATGTTCCTCCAACGATTGCCCCTTAATCGCAAAGACCGGGACCCCGCTCGCCGCGATCGCTGCCGCTGCGTGGTCCTGCGTGGAGAAGATATTGCACGATGCCCAGCGCACATCGGCACCCAGTTCAACCAGCGTTTCAATCAGAACAGCGGTCTGGATCGTCATATGCAGCGATCCGACGATGCGGGCACCGGCCAGCGGCTTGCTTTCGCCATACTCGGCGCGGCATGCCATCAGCCCGGGCATTTCCGTTTCGGCAATATCCAGTTCCTTGCGGCCAAACTCGGCCAGGGCAATGTCTTTAACAACGTAGTCCTGCGACATGTGTCTTGTCCTTTTCAAATAGGGTTGGACCGCAGATAGCACTGACCTCCGACAGGGGCAATCGCGCGTTCAAACGTTGCGATATATGGCAATGGAACTGTGTCCGAGCTTTCAAACCGACCAAAGCTTTCGCACGGCCGATACCTGCGCTAGGACGGGACGACACCGGAGAAAGATATGCCCAAACAACCCCGTGCTTGGCAGCGCATGCTGTCGGGTCGCAGGCTGGACCTGCTGGACCCCACCCCCATGGATATCGAGATTGAAGACATCGCTCATGGCCTCGCCTTTGTTGCGCGTTGGAACGGGCAAACAGCGGGGGACTACGCCTATTCCGTGGCCGAGCATTCCCTTTTGGTAGAGACCCTTTTTGGTCGGATATCGCCCAATGCACCCGCCAAGTGGCGCCTGGCCGCACTTTTGCATGATGCGCCGGAATACGTGATTGGCGACATGATCTCACCCGTGAAAGCGTCGGTTGGTCCGGGGTACAAAGTGCTGGATGAACGGCTGGAAGCGGCGGTGCATATTCGGTTCGGTCTGCCCGCAAAGGTGCCGCAAACAATCAAGCGGCAGATCAAGAAGGCCGACAGGATCAGCGCCTGGATGGAGGCCACGCAGATCGCCGGGTTTACCGAAGTCGAGGCCAGCAAGTTCTTTGGAAAGCCGGATCAGGCCTTGATCGACGGGCTGCAAATCGTCTTGCGTCCCCCCGTAGACACCCGGAACGCATTCACCGCCCGTCACACAGAACTGCTTGAGAACTGCACATGATCAACGTCCGTCCCGCCATCGCCCTTGATGCGCCATCCATGGCTGCACTCCTGAACGCCATCATCGAAGAAGGCGGAACGACAGCTCTGACAAGCAAGATGTCAGGAGATGATCTGGCCGATTGGATGGCAGCGAATGACGGGCGCGCGGCGTGGCATGTGGCCGTAAACGCGTCCGAACAAGTCGTGGGTTTCCAGTGGATCGAAAGCGCCAACTACCTGCCGCCCGAAGCCGCCGAAATCGCCACCTTTGTGCAGATGGGTCAAACCGGCCTTGGCATCGGGTCAAAACTGTTCGACGCAACGCGCAAGGCGGCCAAAGACATCGGCTATGTCTGGATCAACGCCAATATACGAGCCGACAATGAGGGTGGATTGATCTACTACCAGTCCCGCGGGTTCCAGGATTATGGGCGGATCGACGGGTACGAGATGGCAAGCGGCCAGATCGTCGACAAGATTCTCAAGCGCTACGACCTCTGAATCTGTTAACTCTTCGTTGCCCCATCCCTACGGTGGGGCTACACCGGGGGTGACAGGGTGGAATCCAACCTCAGATTTTGAAGATCACAAGAGGTTGCCCAGCGCAAAACGCACCGGCCAATCCTTCCTTTTTTCAAAAAATCCTCGGGGCTCTGGAGGTGGTAAACCCCCAGTCCAACACCTTAACGCGGCGAGCGTTTCGCCAAGATGCGCTGCAACGTCCGCCGATGCATGTTCAACCGCCGCGCCGTCTCTGACACGTTGCGATCACACAGCTCATAGACACGTTGGATATGCTCCCAACGCACACGGTCCGCGCTCATCGGGTTCTCCGGCGGGGGTGGCAGATCATCGCCCTTGGCCAGAAGCGCGTTGGTGATGTCCGTCGCATCCGCAGGCTTTGACAGGTAGTCTGTCGCGCCGATCTTGACTGCCGCAACCGCCGTTGCAATCGCACCGTACCCAGTCAATACCACAACCCGCGCATCGGGTCGTTTGTCCCGCAGCACTTCGACCACATCGAGCCCGTTGCCATCTTCAAGCCGAAGATCAACGACGGCGTAGGCCGGTGGGCGCGCTGTCGCGATCGCTTTGCCTGCTGTCACACTTTCTGCGGTTTCGATTTCGAAACCGCGCTTTTCCATGGCCTTGGCCAAACGCCGCAAAAACGGTTCGTCGTCATCAACCAGTAAGAGCGATTTATCCTCGCCCAGGTCCGGCAGTGCTGCATCCGGCATCAAATTCTCCAGTTCCCGCTTATTTTTCTGGCTGGAGTGGAATATGGCCCGTGCGGTAGATGGGGTCAAATTATTCCTAGAAATCAGGCGTTTTCAACAAAGCATGCAACGCGGTCTGCCATGGCTTCAGCGCCTACATCGCGCCGGAAAAACTCAACAAAACCATGCTCGGGCAACACAAGATATGTGAACGTCGAATGATCCACGAGGTAGAATTCGTCCGATTTATCATGCGCTTTATAGTAGGTGCGATAGGTTTTACTGGCCGCATCGGTCTGTTCAGGTGATCCCGTCAGTCCAATCATTTTTTCATGCAGGTTGTAGGCAAAATCACCGACAATCTCGGGCGTATCCCGTTCTGGATCCACAGTGATGAAGACTGGTGTCACCGACATGCCGCGTTCCGCCAGCACATCAACCGCCTCTGCATTGCGGGCGGTATCAAGCGGACAGACATCCGGGCAGAACGTGTATCCAAAATAGATCAGGGTTGGTTCGGTGATCACATCCTGATCCGTCACGGTTTGCCCTTCCGCGTTGACCAGTTCAAACGGGCCACCAATTCCATTGCCGTCACCCGCCACCTGCGTCGCATTGCATTGAGCAAACGCTGTATCCTCACCACCTGACTGACTGACCCACCAAAGCCCCCCGATAAAAAGGGCGGCGACAATAGCGGCGACGGGTGCGATGATGCGGGTCATATTCGGTCTCCGAGCTAGGGTTGTACCTTAGCTATCAATCCCGGGGCCGAGTTCAACAAACGAAGAAGTGACACAATGGCGCAACCTGACATCGGCCTGCTGACAGGCCAGCAAAGATCAAACTGGATTCGCCTGCGCACGATGATCCTGCTGCGCTGGGTTGCGATTGTCGGGCAGCTTGTGGCGCTGACGGTTGCGCAGCGCCTGTACGGACTACAGCTCGAATTGGGCCTGTGTTATCTGGCCGTTGGCGTATCGGTGATTGGCAACCTGATCGCGATCTTTATCTTCCCTGAAAACAAGCGCCTCAACGAGTTTCAGAACTTACTTATGGTGCTGTTCGACGTGCTGCAACTTGGCTTCCTGTTGTTCCTGACGGGGGGTTTGAACAACCCGTTTGCCTTGCTGCTTTTGGGGCCTGTCACCATCTCGGCTGCCGTTTTGACAACGCGGTCAACCCTGCTGGTCGGGGCTACGGCCATCGTGATCGTGACCATTCTGTCGGATTATCACCTGCCGTTGCGAACGCAGGACGGATTCATTCTTCGCATTCCAGACCTGTTCGTATTTGGGAACTGGATCGCACTTGTGATCGCGATCTGTTTCATCGGCCTGTATTCCCGCCGCGTCACGTCGGAAATCCATTCCATGTCGGACGCGCTGTCCGCCACCCAACTGGCCCTGTCGCGCGAACAGAAGCTGACTGACTTGGGCGGCGTGGTCGCCGCCGCCGCGCATGAGTTGGGAACGCCGTTGGCGACGATCAAGCTTACCAGCGCGGAACTGATCGAAGAACTGGATGATCGCCCGGAACTGAAAGAGGATGCCGCCCTGATCCGTGAGCAGGCAGACCGCTGCCGCGACATCCTGCGCGACATGGGTCGTGCCGGAAAAGACGACCTGCATCTGCGTCAGGCTCCGCTGATGACCGTTGTGCAAGAGGCTGCTGAACCGCACACGCACCGGGGAAAGCTGGTGCAATACACCCATGATCCGGATGCGGGCGACGAAATCGACCAGCCTGCGATCTTGCGTCAGCCCGAGATTATTCACGGCCTGCGCAACCTGGTGCAAAACGCTGTTGATTTTGCGCGCTCGACCGTGTGGATCGAAGCGCACTGGACCAACACGCAGATCACGATCCGTATCATGGATGACGGCCGCGGTTTCCCTCCGCAGCTTTTGGGCCGCATCGGCGACCCCTTTGTCCGTCGCCGAAAAACATCAACAGAACGTGCGCAACGACCCGAGTATGAAGGCATGGGTTTGGGCCTGTTCATCGCCAAAACGTTGCTCGAACGATCGGGTGCCGAACTGACCTTTGCCAATGGCGCAGATCCTTATGCGACGTGGGAACAGCGCGACAGCCATATCGGCGCCATCGTCGAGGTGGTCTGGCCAAGGAAAAAGGTAGATGCGCGAAGCGGTGAAAATGCCGTGTCGATGGGTCGGAACGAACAAATCAGGGCATGAAAACCGCCCTGTGTTAAGAACGCGTTAACCCTGTTCGCCGGATAGTTCTGTCAGTTTGGAGAAAGGTTACGCGATGGCACTGTTGGAAGTTGTCGTGATATTCGGTTCCGCCCTGTCCGCCGTGACGGCAGGCATCTTGTACCTCGGCCGCACACCAGCGCGCGCTGTTCAATCAATGGAACCAGAAATACCGGGCCTATCCTTCCTGTTCGATGGCGTCGATTTGGAACACGCCTCACCGCAGGCTGAGACAACGATGCAGCGCGAATCGGGCTCGACCGATTGGCAAGCACTGAAAGCCGGGCTGAGTTCGAGGTTTCCGGGCCTTCCAGATGCTGATGATATCCAGTCCATTGAAACACTGACACTCCAAGCCGCCCGCAGTGACGATGGTGCGGTTCTGCGCCTCCACCGCGAGGCGGGCATGACTCGCGTAGAGATTGAGGATCAAGTTAGTGCTGATCCAAACGCAAAACACACCATTCAATCCCTGGAAGCCGAGTTGGAAAACCTCCGTTTGGCAGCAACGGCCGCACCCTATCCGATATGGCTGGCGGATGACACGGGGTCGATTACTTGGCGCAACGCAGCCTATGGAACACTGGAGAAGGCAGCAAAGGGTGCTGATGCGGATGATGCATCCCCAATCTTTCAGTTTGATCCAGACGACATGGCTGGAAAGTCTTCGGTACGGGTTCCAGTGCAGATGTACGGCAATGGAACGACTGAGTGGTACAGCCTAACAGAGACGCAGGCAGGCAAAGCCAGCGCGTTCCACGCCGTAGACATCAATGCCGTTATTCAGGCTGAAGTCGCTCAGCGCAACTTTGTCCAGACACTGGCCAAAACATTTGCGCAACTGTCCATCGGGTTGGCGATCTTTGATCGTAACTGCCAGTTGGCTCTCTTCAATCCCGCCCTTGTTGATCTCACTTCGTTGCCTGCGGAGTTTCTGAGTGGGCGACCCGACATGCTTTCGTTCTTTGACAGGCTTCGGGACAATCGCGTGATGCCGGAACCAAAAAACTATGGTTCTTGGCGCCAGGAAATCTCGGAGATGATCAAAGCCGCATCGCATGGCAGCTATCACGAGACGTGGACACTGGATACCGGCCACACCTACCGCGTCAGCGGACGGCCTCATCCCGATGGTGCCATCGCCTTCCTGATCGAAGATATTACGGCCGAGATTTCGCTGACTCGCAACTTCCGTGCGGAGCTTGAGCTGGGACAGTCGCTGATGGACACGTTTGAGGATGCACTGGTTGTGTTTTCATCAGCTGGAGTTCTCACGTTCTGCAACGCGGCTTACCGCGAGATGTGGAAGCTGGACCCGGACAACAGCTTCGCCAACGTCACCATCGTGGATTGCCTGCAAGCCTGGCAGGACCAGTGCAAACCTGACCCTGCGTGGGACGAAATGCGCGATTTTGTCATGAAGGTTGGTGAGCGCGCGCCGTGGGAGGCGGAAGTGCAGCACAGGAACACAGGTACGATCCGCGCGCAAATCTCTCCGATCGTGTCAGGTGCCACGGTGATCCGTTTTTCCGAGTTGGCCGATCAACCTGCAGCAGCGGATCCTGTAACGTCCTGACCATTCAGACTTGCAGCGCACAAGGATGCCGGTAGGTTGTCGGGATGACGCCTGCCACCCTCACCTTGCACTGGCCATCCGAAGAAGAAACCACGCGTGCCGGGGCGGCTCTTGGCCCCGTTCTTCGCGCAGGTGATGTTGTGTTGCTGGAGGGCGATGTTGGGGCGGGCAAGACCCATTTTGCACGCGCCCTTATCCAATCCGTACTTCTGGAACCCGAAGATGTGCCATCACCCACCTTCACATTGGTGCAGGTCTATGACACCCGGAACGGCGCGCTTTGGCACACGGACATGTACCGCGTCTCAGCAGATACCGAGATTGATGAGTTGGGCCTGATGGATGCTTTCGAAGATGCGATTTGCCTGGTTGAATGGCCTGATCGATTGGGTCCATTGACGCCAACCACAGCGTTGACCATCACGATCCAACCCGACGGCAACGGCCGCACGGCAAAATTGCAGTGGACCGATCCACGTTGGTCAGATCGATTGGAGCAAGTCACTGCCAATGCTTGACCGTAAAAATCTGAAAGCGGGCTTCCTGCAAGGTTTGGGTTGGAGCGAGGCCACGTCTAAACTGGTCGCAGGGGATGCATCAAACCGACGGTATGACCGCCTCACGTTGGGTGGTGAAACGCGCATCCTGATGGACGCCCCGCCACACAAGGGCGAGGATGTGCGTCCGTTCGTAAACATCACGAACTACCTGCGACGTTTGGGTCTTTCAGCGCCGCAAATCTACGGCGAAGACACCACGCACGGGTTCCTGCTTATCGAAGATTTGGGCGATGACTTGTTTGCCCGGTTGATCGGGGCGGACAAAACTCGCGAAGCACCACTTTACGAAGCTTCGATTGACGTATTGCTGCATTTGCACAAGGCAGCGCCGCCAGATTTGGCCCGTTACAATGCGCGCTTTATGACCGACGTCGCCTGTTTGAGCTTTGATTGGTACCAGCGCGGCGCCGTTGGATCAGTTGATGCAGACGCGCGCGCCGCATTCGATACGGCCATGTATGCGTCCCTCGCACCTCTGGATTCTGAAGAACCGGTGCTGGTCCAGCGGGATTATCACGCTGAAAACCTGATCTGGCTGCCCAAACGCGCCGGGCTGAAACGTGTTGGGCTGTTGGACTATCAGGACGCGATGCTGGGCCATCCCGCTTATGATCTTGTGTCTGTGCTGCAAGATGCGCGTCGCGACGTGTCACTGGACGTACAGACCAAGATGATTGACCGATACGTAGCGGCAGCAAACGTTGCACCAACAGCATTCCGCGACGCCTATGCCTTGCTCGGATTACAACGCAACTTACGTATTCTCGGTGTTTTTGCGCGGCTTTGCCTTTCACGTGGCAAACCCCATTACATCGATCTGATCCCGCGGGTCTGGGGTCACATCGAAACCGGTCTGTCACACCCGGTTGCAGCCAATATCGCACCGATTGTCGAAGCAGCATTACCCGCGCCAACCCCTTCCATTCTGCAAAGCCTCAAAGACCAATGCCAAACACTTCCCCTGCCGTGATGATCTTTGCGGCGGGGTTCGGGACGCGGATGAAGCACCTGACCCAATCGCAGCCCAAACCGATGATCCCGGTGGCAGGCAAGCCGCTAATTGATCATGCGCTTGAGGTTGCGGATGCGATCAAGCCGCCGCGCGTGGTCGTAAATCTGCACTACATGCCCGATGTGTTGGAGGCGTACCTTTCCGATCGCCCTGTCACCACGTTGCGCGAAGAACCCGATATTCTTGAGACAGGTGGCGGGCTGCGTAACGCCTTGCCGTTGCTGAAAAGTGATCTGGTTCTGACCTTGAACCCGGATGCGGTATGGGCAGGACCAAACCCGCTGCGTTTGTTGCTGGACGCCTGGGATCCCGCGTGGATGGATGCCCTGCTGACATGTGTTCCTCTTGCGCAGGTACATGGCCGAAACGGCGGGGGAGATTTTCGCATCGATCACGATGGTCGCCTGCATCGCGGTGGCGACATGGTCTATGGCGGCGCGCAAATTATGAAGACGGACCTTTTGCACAAGGTTGAAGAGAATGCCTTTTCCTTGAACGTTCCGTGGAACATGATGGCAGCACAGGGACGTCTGTTCGGTTTGCCCTATCCGGGCCACTGGTGCGATGTCGGCCACCCCGAAGGCATCACGAACGCTGAGAACATGCTGCGGGACCAACATGTTTGATCCATCGGACAAAAACCGTCTGTTCGGATGCGCCCCCGGCATCGACTTCCCCCTTGCCGTCGTACGCGGGCTTGAAGACAGATTGAGCGATGCACCTCCCGAAGCATGGGCGCGGGTTACACTGTTGGTCAACACCACACGTATGGCCAGACGCTTGCGAACGTTGTTCGATGAAGGCCCAGCGCGTTTGCTGCCCCGGATCCGCATTATCACGCAGTTGGATGATCTGTTGCCCGGTTCACCCTTACCAGCCGCCGCATCGCCCCTGCGGCGACGGCTTGAGCTGGCGACACTGATCCAGAACCTGATCGAACGCCAACCGGATCTTGCACCAGATGCGGGGCCGTTTGATCTGGCCGACAGTCTGGCAACCCTGATGGACGAGATGCAGGGCGAAGGCGTGAGTGCTGCCGACATTGCGCAGTTGGATGTGTCCGATCAGTCTGGACATTGGGCGCGCGCGCAGCAGTTCATCGCCATTGCGCAGGACTACATCGATGCCAGCGACAGCGCGCCAGACCCGGAAGCCCGCCAGCGTGAAACCGTTCTACGGTTGGCTGATCATTGGAAGCATTCGCCGCCCTCAGATCCCATAATTGTGGTGGGTTCGACCGGATCACGCGGCACGACGTTGTTACTTATGCAGGCTGTGGCTGCGCTGCCGCAAGGTGCGGTTTTGTTGCCCGGTTTTGATGATCACATGCCCGGTCATGTTTGGGACGCTCTTGCCCAGGATCAGACGGCAGAAGATCACCCGCAATTCCGCTTTCTGAAACTGTGTCGTGCGCTCGACCTGCATCCGTCGGATGTGGAACCGTGGACACCCTTGGAGCCGGTCTCTGCATCACGCAATGCACTCATTTCTTTAGCGCTGCGCCCTGCACCCGTCACGGACGCGTGGCGCGAGGAAGGACCAAAACTGCCCGAACTTGGTCCAGCCACGGACGCCATCACACTTGTGGAAGCTGATACCCCCCGAGCCGAGGCCATCGCCATCGCCATGCGCCTGCGGCAAGCTGCGGAAACAGGGGAGGAAGCGGCTCTAATAACACCAGATCGCATGTTGACGCGGCAGGTCACAGCGGCGCTGGATCGCTGGGATATCTTGCCTGATGACAGTGCTGGCACGCCTCTGCATCTGTCCCCGCCGGGACGGTTCCTACGCCACGTGGCGGCGTTGTTTCAGGGCCCATTGGATGCCGAAGCACTGCTGACCCTGCTTAAGCATCCGCTGTCCCACTCCGGCGCTGATCGGAACTTGCACCAACTGAACACGCAAAGACTTGAATTGCGGATTCGCGGGGATGGCTTGCCGTACCCCACCCCAAAAGGCTTGATGCGCTGCGCCCTGAAAGCCACGAAGCTGGTGGACGAGATCGAACCGTGGGCTGCTTGGATCAGCGACATTCTGTGTGGTCGCGAAATCCCCGGCACTCTAACGCTCGAGGCTTGGGTGTCGCTGCATCGTACCCTTGCTGAAACGCTGGCGCAGGGACCAAACGGCGCGGACGCGGGTGAGCTGTGGCAAAAGAAAGCCGGTCAGACAGCACGAAATGTCATGGACGGCTTGGCCGAACATGCGGGTTACGGCGGTGAGATGTCTGCCCGCGACTACGCCGGTCTGGTCGCAACCGCCCTGCGTCAGGGGGAAGATATCCGCGACCGCGATATGCCGCACCCGAACATCATGATCTGGGGCACGCTCGAGGCGCGTGTTCAGGGCGCTGACCTTGTGATCCTTGCTGGGTTGAATGACGGTACGTGGCCCGAACCGCCGGCGCCTGATCCATGGCTGAACCGCAAGATGCGCTTTGATGCCGGTTTGATGCTGCCTGAGCGTCGCATTGGCCTGTCGGCGCACGATTTTCAGCAAGCGATCGCTGCTCCAAAAGTCTGGCTGACCCGCTCGATCAGGTCGGACGATGCCGAAACGGTACCGTCACGTTGGGTGAACAGGCTGCGCAATCTGCTGCAAGGATTGCCGGGACAAGGACAGCCGGATCATTGGGACGCGATGAAGACCCGTGGTACACATTGGCTAGCACTGGCTCGGGAGTTGGACAGGACCAAAGAAACTCCAAAAGCGCACCGCCCCTCACCATGTCCACCCGTATCTGCCCGCCCTCGTCGGTTCACCGTAACGGAAATCCAGACACTGATCCGCGATCCGTACGCCATATACGCAAAGCATGTGCTGCGCCTGCGGGCATTGCGGCCCCTGGTACAAACACCGGATGCGCTGTTGCGTGGAATCCTGTCGCATGACGTGATGGAGCGTTTCGTGCGCGAGACTTTGAAAGACAGTACCGCGTTGACCGTCAACAAACTCATGGCGCACGCCCGCGACGTCTTAGATCGGGACGTACCTTGGCCTGCCGCCCGTGCACTTTGGCTGGCACGATTTGGGCGGGCAGCCGAATGGCTTGTTGAGACCGAGAGGGTACGACAGTCCATCGCAACACCCACATTGTTTGAGAATGAAGCGATTGGAAAACTCACCCTGCAAGCGATCAGGACCGAGTTAGAAGGGCGCGCGGATCGGATTGATGTGGACGATGCAGGATTGGTTATTCTGTATGACTACAAAACCGGTGCGCCCCCGACCAAGGACCAGCAAAAGCACTTCGACAAGCAATTGTTGATCGAAGCTGCAATGGTTGAGGAAGGCGGCTTCCAGCGTCTTGGCCCACGCCCCGTACGTGCAGCGCAATTCATCGGGATGGGCAGCAACCCCAAGACCGAAGACGCACCGCTGGATGTTGAGACACCACAACAGATCCTTGCCGAGCTGGTCGGGCTGTTGAGTGCTTATCTTGAAGGGGACAAGGGCTATACCTCGCGTCGTGCGCTTTACGAGGATCGGGAAGCGCGGGATTACGACCAGCTTGCACGCTTTGGCGAATGGGACGTGACGCAAGAACCGACACCGGAGGTTCTGACGTGACCGAATTAGCAAACGAAGCCACACGTCGTCAGCAAGAGGCGGCACAGCCCATGCAATCCACGTGGCTATCAGCCAATGCGGGATCGGGCAAGACGCGCGTTTTAACGGACCGCGTCGCGCGCTTGTTGCTCGAAGACGTGAAACCGCAGAACATCCTGTGTTTGACGTACACCAAGGCGGCCGCATCCGAGATGCAGAACCGGCTATTTCAGCGTTTGGGTGCGTGGGCCATGCTGGACGACAACGCGTTGCGGTCAGAGTTGGCAGAGTTGGGTTTGGCACACACCCCCAATGCGCAAGAGTTGAGCCACGCACGTACCCTTTTTGCTATGGCAATCGAAACACCCGGCGGGTTGAAAATTCAGACGATTCACTCGTTTTGTGCGTCTCTATTAAGGCGTTTTCCGCTCGAAGCAGGGGTAAGCCCACAATTCACAGAGATTGAAGATCGCGCCGCCGACCTATTGCGGGCTGAGCTTGTGGATCGGATGGCCGATGGTGAGGACGCCGACGTCCTCGTCCAGCTGGCCGCACAGTACAAGGGCGAAGACTTTCTTTCGCTCACCAAGGAAATCGCCGGCAAGGCGGCGAAGTTCGAAAGTCTTACCACAGCCGATGCGCTCACTTTGCTGGGACAACCCGGTGATCTGACACGCGAGAGAATTGTCGATACCACATTTGCCCCCGGCGACTGGGACATGTTGCAAGACCTGTTGCCGATTCTGGCAACGCAAGGTGTGACAGACAAAACAGTTGGCGAGACGCTGAGGGACATTGTTGCCCTCGACACTGAAAGCCTTTCGATTGCGGAGGCCGCGTTTCTGACCCAAGCCGGAACCCGCAAGAAGCGATTTCCCACGAAGTCGACACAACAGCAGGCCGCACATCTACTGCCGCAGCTTGAGGCCCTGATTGAACGGGTCGAAGCAGCCCACGAGGCGCGCCTGGCCCTTGATGCGGCTGAACATACCGTCGCCCTGCACCAGTTCGCCCGGCGATTTGCCCGGCGCTACACCGAAGCAAAACAGCGCCGCGGATGGCTGGACTTCGATGATCTGATCCAGAAAGCGCAGCAACTGCTGAGCGACGATAGGGTGGCAGCTTGGGTTCTATATCGGCTTGACGGCGGTATCGATCATATCCTGGTGGACGAGGCGCAGGATACCAGTCCGAAACAATGGGACGTGATCCGGCGACTGGCCGAAGAGTTTTCGAGCGGCGAGGGTGCGCGGGCAGACGTGACACGCACGATCTTTGTTGTGGGGGACAAGAAACAGTCGATCTATTCCTTCCAAGGCGCTGACCCGCGCGAATTTGACCGGATGCAATCAGAATTCGGCTCTAAATTGGCGGAATCGGATCAGAAACTTTGGGGTAGAAGCCTCGATTTTTCGTTCCGGTCATCCCCTGCGATCCTAAATTTGGTCGACAAGGTCTTTGAGACCGAAAAGGGCGCCGGTTTCGGTGCTGGTCTGCATATTGCGTTCAACGCTGATCTGCCCGGGCGCGTCGATTTGTGGCCCTTGGTACCAAAACCTGAAAAGACACCGGAACGGGAATGGTATGATCCCGTGGACCGGCGCAGTCCCGAACACCAGTTTCGAACTCTGGCGATGGCATTCGCCGGACAGATCAAGCAAATGCTTGATGAAGGTACGTTGATCCCGGATTCAAGCGGACCAAGGCCGGTGCAACCAAGAGATTTTCTGATCCTTGTTCAACGGCGTGGCGGCATCTTTCCCGATATCATTCGCGCTTGCAAAGAGCTTGAGCTTCCTATCGCGGGGGCAGATCGCCTCAAGGTGGGGGCGGAAACCGCTGTGCGTGACCTTGGCGCACTTCTGTCATTCCTCGCGACACCCGAGGACAGCTTGTCGCTGGCGACCGCACTGCGATCACCTCTGTTCGGGTGGTCCGAACAGGATCTTTTCACCCTCGCGCATCACCGAACCGAGGACGAATTGTGGCGCAGCTTGCGCACAAAAACTGACGCTTGTCCTGAAACAGTCTCGATTCTGCGGGACTTGCGCGACAATGTCGACTTTTTGCGTCCGTATGATCTCATCGAACGGATGCTGAACCGGCATCGTGGACGTCAGCGGATGTTGGCACGACTGGGGACCGAAGCCGAGGATGGGATAAATGCACTTCTGTCTCAGGCGCTGTCCTACGAACGCAGCGAAGTGCCCAGCCTGACTGGATTCCTGACGTGGATGGAAACAGACAACCTTGAGGTCAAACGCCAGATCGATAGCGCATCAAACCAGATCCGGGTGATGACGGTGCACGGATCAAAGGGACTTGAGGCCCCTATCGTGATCCTGCCGGAATGTGGAAAACGGGATTTTCAGATCCGCAGCAACATCATCGACATCGATGACACGCCGGTTTGGAAGATGCCATCGACCATCCTTCCAGAACGGATGGCAACCCGACTGGACGAGATGAAGGCGGTGCAACGGCAAGAATCGCTGAGATTGCTTTATGTGGCACTAACGCGGGCAGAAAGGTGGTTGATTGTCGGAGCAGCGGGCGAGCTCGACAGAAATGGTGACGACTGGCACCAACGCGTTCAGGCCGGCATGGAGGCAGGTGATGCAACCGCGCTCCAGACGCCCGTCGGTTCAGGCTTACGTCTGCAACATGGTGATTGGACGTTCTCGGTGACAGGCATCGAAACGGCGGAGGCTGAACAGGGTATCTCTCTACCTGCCACTTTTGAGAAAGCTGCGCCAAGCCCAGCGCCGTTGCCGGAAATACTGTCACCATCGGATCTGGGTGATGCCAAGGCGCTTCCCGGTGACGGGCTTGAAGAAGAGATTGCCAAGACATTCGGAACTGTTGTGCATGCGTTGCTGGAAGCGCCCGAAATAGGTGCCCAAGCCTTGCGTGACGCCAACCTGCCCGATGACCTGGGAACACAGGCCGAGGTGCAAGCGAGCCGCATTCGGTCCGATCCTGCTTTGTCATGGCTTTTCGCCGATGACGTGCTGGCTGAGGTGCCCGTGACCGCAAAGCTTGGAACGCGTCGAATGCACGGAACGATCGACCGGCTGCGCGTGACCGCAGACAGTGTGCATGTGATTGATTTCAAGACAAACCGCGTTATCCCGGAAAAACCAGAACAGACGCCGGAAGGCGTGTTGCGACAGATGGGCGCCTATGCTCATGCAATGGCTCAGATTTATCCTGATCGCGCCATTCGGTTGAGCATTCTGTGGACTCAGACAGGCGCCCTGATGTCCATTCCGCACGATATCGTGACGTCGGCGCTGTCAGGCACGCCATATCTTGACGACACTGTGGGGGGTACCTAGGTTGCCAGCCTACGCTTGAGCCTGGCAGGAGAACTCACATGGCAACCGTGGCAGTCACTGACGCGACTTTCGACGCTGAAGTCAAAAATTCCGATGTCCCCGTCGTGGTGGACTTTTGGGCCGAATGGTGCGGCCCGTGCAAACAGATTGGCCCGGCTCTGGAAGAGCTTTCGGCCGAGATGGCAGGCAAGATCAAGATTGCCAAAGTGAACGTGGACGAAAACCCGAACTCGCCCGCTCAGATGGGTGTACGCGGTATCCCCGCGCTCTTCATCTTCAAGGATGGTGAAGTGATTTCGAACCGCGCAGGCGCTGCCCCGAAGGCCGCGCTGCAAAGCTGGATCGAAGAAAGCATCTGAGAATTCTTGGGGCATCCGCAGCGCGGGTGCCCTTACCCCATCGGCCAACCAGCGGCGGATAGTTTCGCGGCAATCTTGGCCTCAGCGCTGCCATGGCCTCCGTTGATTGCCATGTGCTGCCACACCCACCACAGATATGCAGAATAATCAGGCCGGTGTGACGGGATGCGGTTAAATGCATCCGGGTCTTGCCCATCCAGCATCACGTGATGAAAGTCAGTTTGACCAAACGTGATTGCAGGCTTCCCAAAAAACATCCCATCGAACGCAACGCTCGACGTCATGGTCACAATGTACGAACAGCGTGGCAGCAGGGTATCCCGCCCTCCAGTTTGAATACTGAGATCAGGATCGTTCGTTTGCATCCTTTCCAGCGCTGACAGCTCATCCGCGCTGTAGGTTTCTTTTGGATGTAACGTCGCAATGATTCTTTTTTCGGGGCACGCGGCGCGTGTCCGGGCGAGCATGTCGATCGGACTGCAGGATTGAAAAGAGCGTTGATCCGTCAGGCGGCCCTGCAACGGTATATAGATGAAATCATCATCACTGACGTGATCAAGCAGGGGTCCACAAATCCGCGTCTGCCAATAAGAAAAGAAACGCTGCGCCTCCTTCTTCGGGCAATCCAAAGGATTGAAGCGTGCCTGCACAACATCCCATTCCCAGCGCTTGTCCGACGCCTGAATTTGCCAGAACGGAAAGTGATAGACGCGGCGAAACGTCATCGCGCGCTTGTTTGGCGGCGGCGTCATCTGGCAAAGTGCATAGCCACGTCGCGTGCCGGCCTTCAAACGCTCGGCCAATGTGTTCGCGTGATAGGATATTTCGTATCCGTTTTGCTCCAACACATGCACAATCTTGGCAATGAAGTTGTGTTGTCCATTCTTGGCCCGGCGGCGGGTGCCACCATTCAGGTAAAAGCGAACACGCTTGGGATGCGACATGATCGGACCCTAGGCGCAGCGGATCAAGCGAGCAACCGGCCCTTGCCCGCCTGTCCCTGACCGCCATATATCCCCACAACTGTTGAAGGAGAGCCAAATGGCCAGCTCAGACTTTCCCGGATGGCACGGGACCACGATTATTGGTGTGAAAAAAGACGGTGAAGTCGTCATTGCCGGAGATGGTCAGGTGTCGCTTGGACAGACGGTCATCAAGGGGACAGCGCGCAAGGTGCGTCGACTTAGCCCCGGCGGATACGATGTGGTGGCGGGTTTCGCCGGATCTACAGCGGATGCATTCACCTTGCTTGAACGGCTGGAAAGCAAGCTAGAAGCAACACCCGGCCAATTGGCCCGTGCGAGTGTCGAGTTGGCCAAGGACTGGCGCACGGACAAGTACCTTCAAAAGCTTGAGGCAATGCTGATCGTATCGGATGGCGCCGACATGTTCGTGATCACTGGCGCGGGGGACGTCCTGGAGCCTGAGCACGATGTAACGGCGATTGGGTCTGGCGGAAATTACGCCCTTGCCGCCGCAAGGGGCATGATGGACAGCGACCGTAATGCCGAAACCGTTGCGCGTGACGCGATGCAAATCGCGGCTGATATCTGTGTTTACACCAACGGCAACCTGACAGTGGAGACGATCAGCAAATGACCGAGATGACATATACGCGTCTGGGCAACAGTGGTTTGATTGTGAGCCGCATGTGCTTTGGTACCATGACCTTCAACCACGGATCGGACTGGATTCCCGGTGTTGCCAAAGTTGGTCAGGACGCCGCAACCAAAATGGTAAACCGCGCGCTGGATGCTGGCGTAAACTTCTTTGACACGGCCGATGGATATTCGAGTGGTGAATCGGAAGACATCCTTGGTAAAGCGCTAGGAAAGCGCCGGAACGAGGCAGTGATTTGTACGAAGCTTGGCTTTCGTCAGACAGATCAGGTGGGCGATGCCGGTCTGAACCGCAGCCATGTTCTTAAGCAGATCGACGGAAGCTTAGACCGTATGGGGATTGATCACATCGATCTTTTGGTGCTGCACAAAACCGATTTCACGACGCCGATGGAAGAAACGTTGGCCGCGCTCCAGACCGCAATTGAAGCAGGCAAGGTGCGTTATGTCGGTGTATCAAATTGGCCCGCTTGGCACATGGCCCGTGCCGTGCAATACCAACGTGACCACAGGATGACGCCCTTTGTCGCCGGACAGTACCTGTACAATCTGGTGGCACGAGATATCGAACTGGATGTCTTGCCCATGATGGCCGAGATGGGCGGAGGGCTAATGGCCTGGTCACCGCTGGCTGGCGGCCTGCTGTCGGGCAAGTACGATCCGGAGAAACTGGAGGAGGGTGACGGACGGTTGAGTGAAGGCGGCGATTTCCTTGGCATCGACACCACAACCGCCCGCACGATGATTGAAACGCTGGCCGACATCGCAAAAACTCACAATGTACATCCGGCATCCGTGGCCTTGGCATGGTTGCTTGCTCAGGACCGCGGACACAGCGTGATTTTCGGTGCCTCGAAGATGAGCCATTTGGACGCGGCCCTGGCGGCGCCAGACCTGGAATTGGCTGATCAAGAATTGTCGAAACTGTCCGGCGTCGCGCCCCCCGCCAAAAGGTATCCACATTGGTTCGATGCGATGATGACAGATGAGTTAAATACCAAAATTCTGTCGTGAACGAAAAAGGCCGCTGTGGTCGCAGCGGCCTTCCTCTTGATAGACTGCAGGATCAGTTCAGCTTGGCAACGCCCAACGGAACGTTAAACTTCTCGCACCAGATCCAGACTTCGTTGTAGGTTGCAGCGTCAATTCCGTCCGGTACATCAAAGGTCTGCTTTCCGGAATTGGCTTTCAGCAAACCCATGAGCGTATCACTGTCATAGCCGTCACGGCCGAGCGCAACCTTGGGATCGGGGGCACCATCGAACCAGAAGTCATCCAGAAGGACCACTTGGCTTTTGCCATTCTTGGTGACCACTTCGGCACGGCCTTTGGTCACGTGATTGCTTTTGCCGGTGAATTCACCGATGCGGCCATGTCCACCGGCCAGCGCAAAAGTTGGCAGTGCAGTGGACGCCATCAGGGTGGCGGACCCAATTAGGAAAGAGCGGCGGTTGGTCATGGCATAGTCTCCGAGGATTCAATTCGATGGAGCCAAGTTACGCCTATGCCGCGACAAAATAACCCAACCTCTCGCTCAAGTGATGCTGTGTTGATGAAATACCCGTCAATCGTTGCGTTTCGCCAGTTTTCGCATAGGTAAGGCGGGAAACTTGTAACAAACGGGCCGCTTGTGACTGACCTGACCCCCCGCGAAATTGTCTCCGAACTTGATCGATTCATTATTGGCCAGAAAGATGCCAAGCGCGCCGTCGCGGTCGCGCTGCGGAATCGCTGGCGCAGAAAGCAGCTGGACGATGATCTGCGGGACGAGGTTTATCCCAAGAACATCCTGATGATTGGCCCCACTGGCGTCGGCAAGACCGAGATCAGTCGTCGTCTGGCCAAGCTGGCGCGCGCGCCATTCCTGAAGGTCGAGGCCACCAAGTTCACCGAGGTTGGATATGTCGGCCGCGATGTCGAGCAGATTATTCGTGATCTCGTGGACGCCGCCATCGTGGAAACACGGGAATATATGCGGGAAGACGTGAAGACCAACGCACACCAAGCGGCCGAGGACCGGGTCATCGAGGCTATCGCTGGCACAGATGCCCGCGACGCAACGCGCGAGATGTTCCGCAAGAAGCTGAAGTCAGGCGAATTGGACGACACGGTGATCGAGCTGGACGTCGCCGACACCAGCAACCCGTTTCCGACCATGGACATTCCCGGCCAGCCGGGCGGCGGCATGGGTATGATGAACCTGGGTGACATCTTTGGCAAAGCGATGGGCGGACGTACAGTGCGCAAAAAGCTGACGGTCGCGCAAAGCTACGACGTCCTGATCGGCGAAGAAGCCGACAAACTGCTCGACGACGAGACCGTGACCAAGACAGCGCTGGAAGCAGTGCAGGAAAACGGCATCGTTTTTCTGGACGAGATCGACAAGGTTTGTGCCCGTTCTGATGCGCGCGGCGCGGATGTCAGCCGTGAAGGTGTGCAGCGTGACCTTCTGCCTTTGATCGAAGGAACCACCGTCAGCACCAAACACGGACCGGTAAAAACCGACCATATCCTGTTTATCGCATCGGGTGCCTTCCATATTGCAAAGCCGTCCGACCTGCTGCCTGAGTTGCAAGGCCGACTGCCCATCCGCGTCGAACTGCGCGATCTGACCGAAGACGATTTCGTACGGATTCTCGAAGAAACGGACAATGCACTAACACTGCAATACACCGCGTTGATGCAAACCGAAGAAGTAACGGTGACTTTCGAACCCGAAGGGATCCGAGCGCTCGCCCGCATCGCGGCAGACGTGAACAAGAGTGTCGAGAACATCGGCGCGCGTCGTCTTTACACCGTGATGGAGCGTGTTTTCGAAGAGCTTTCGTTCAACGCTCCCGACCGGGCCGGAGACGAAATCACCGTCGATGCGGATTTCGTCGAAACACATCTCGGCGAACTTGCGCGGTCCACAGACGTCAGTCGTTACGTACTCTAGCTGTTTGCTTCCTGCTCGGGTACATCCCGTGGGATGATCGGGCAGGGGTATTTGATGCGCGCGATTCTATTTGTACTGGTTTTTTTCCTTGCTGCATGCGCCGACAGGACAGCGGCACCTATTTTGCCCGAGGCCAAGCTTATCGGCAAAAACCGCGACGTGTTCATCGGCACCACGCGCGGCATGAACGCGGCCGGGGAATTTGGGATTGGCAGGTCTACTTCCTTGAATCTGTTGCAGGCCACGGTATCGCTGCCACCCGGTCGCACATTGGGAAGCGTATCAGACGGTCAGGAGCGACCCAAACCGGATCGTGATTTTGCCCTCGCCGCATTGAACATCTACGAGTCAAACGATGTGTTTCGCCGCGCTCTTACTGCTGATCTGGCATCGCATCCCCCGTCCGAACGCGAAGTGATCCTATTCGTTCATGGATTCAATAACAGCTTTACCAACTCCGCGTTTCGAATGGCGCAAATGGCCGAGGATCTGGAACTGCCCGGCACGCATGTCAGCTATTCCTGGCCCAGCCGCGGTAATCCCTTGGGGTATGAATACGATCAGGATAGCGCGCTGTTTGCCCGTGATGGGCTTGCTGATCTGATGCGCCTGATCCGATCCGCGGGACAACCGGACATCGTCCTTGTCGCGCATTCAATGGGCAGTGCTTTGGTGATGGAAACGCTACGGCAGCTTGATATTGCGGAACCTGGCTGGGTGGGGCGGAATATCAGCGGCGTGATCCTTTTGTCCCCTGACATTAATGTCGATGTCTTTCGCAGTCAGTTTGCCCGAATCCAGACGGCACCGGATCCATTCGTTGTGATGGTGTCGCGCAAGGACGCGATCTTGCGCCTGTCATCCCGATTGCGCGGTGAACGGACCCAATTGGGCAACATCCAAAATACGGACGCTGTCGCCGACCTGCCGATTACAATCGTCGACGTGACCGCGTTCAGTGACCGGAAATCCGGCAATCACTTCGTTGCAGCGGGATCGCCCGCTTTGATCCAGCTTCTTCGCCGCTCCTCCGAACTGGACAGCGAATTCCTGCGTGGACGGGCCGGGTCGGTGCTAACCATCCCGGGCGCGCGGCGTATCCAGTCTCCGGCACGTCGACCGTCCACCAGTGCAGTCCGCAGTGAGGCCCGCTAGTGGGGATGCTGTCCGGGTCGGAGCCCCTGATCCATTTTCTGAAAAGCAATCAGCAATGGCTGGCCGCAGGTGCACTGCTCACCCTGCTCTCGTCCTTCGGACAGACCTTTTTCATCTCGATCTTTGCGGCGCAAATCCAAGGTGACTTTGCGCTCTCGCATGGCGATTGGGGTGCGATCTATGGTCTTGGAACTGCTGCGTCTGCGGTTGTGATGATCTGGGCGGGTGGCCTGACAGATCGTTTCCGAGCCCGTAGCTTGGGCATGGTCGTGCTCGCATTGCTTGCTGGATCGTGCCTGTTGATGGCCATCAATCCATACGCTGCGCTTCTTCCCATTGTGATCTTTGCACTGCGCCTGACCGGACAGGGAATGACAAGCCACATCGCGATTGTGGCGATGGCACGATGGTTCGTGGCATCCCGCGGCCGTGCGCTTGCCATTGCCACTTTGGGCTTTTCCTTGGGCGAGGCCGTTCTACCCCTTCTATTTGTGGCATTGATGGCATTTCTGGATTGGCGTGTTCTGTGGGTTTTGGCGGCTGCCATAGCGCTGCTAGGCGTGCCCATTCTGTGGCGTTTGCTAGGGGAGGAGCGCACACCGCAATCCATGGCTGATGAAAATCAAAGCGTCGGTATGAAGGCCCGACATTGGACCCGTACAGATACGTTGGGCCACCCTCTGTTTTGGTTCATGGTGCCAGCGCTGATTGGGCCCGCGGCCTTCAACACCGCATTCTTTTTCCAGCAGGTCTATTTCGCTGAGATCAAGGGGTGGTCGCACCTGTCCCTCGTCGCTTTGTTTCCCATCTACACTGTCGTCGGAATCGCGGCGATGGTCCTATCCGGCATCGCATTGGATCGGTTCGGCACCGCACGGTTGATCCCATTTTTCCAGCTGCCAATGGTTGTGGCCTTCGTGACCTTTGCGCTTGCACAATCGCTGACTGTGGCTGCCATCGGCTTCGTATTTCTCGCCGTGACAACCGGTGCAAATTCGACCTTGCCCAACGCGTTCTGGGCGGAATTCTACGGCACTCGCCACATTGGGGCGATCAAGGCGATGGCCGCCGCGGTCATGGTGTTGGGTTCAGCGATCGGGCCCGGCCTTACCGGCGGATTGATCGACGTAGGCGTTGATTTAAACGTGCAATACGTTGGCGTTGCGGCCTATTTCCTGCTGGCGACTGCCTGCATGTGGATTGGCATTCAACGAGCGCGCGGTGATTTACCTGAGGCGACGTAGGTACACATAATATGCACCTCCGCCACCATGGCGGATATTGGCCTGACTGACCTGCAACACGACCGACGACAGCGGCGGCATGGACAACCATTGCGGCACCTGATGGCGCAAGACCCCGAAACGGACAGGTATGGGGCCATCATCGTCGCGGTTCTTGCCTTTGCCCGTGACAACCAAAACCAACCGCTTGCCTTGGGACTGCGCAGACAGGATGAATCGAGTAAGTGCCGGATGCGCGCGGTCAAGCGTCATGCCATGCAGGTCCAGCTTACCCTCTGGCTTGAGCTTGCCGCGTTTCATATGGGTGAACGCCTTCCGATCCATCTGCACCGGTTGGGTTGCAACCTGATCCACAATTGAAGGCGTCAGGTTGACCGACGTAGATGGCTTTGTCGCGGATGTCTTCCCCATCACCGGAGCGATTTCGAATGCTGGTTTCGCGCGGGGCTTGGGGGCTGGTGTTGTCACAAAATCATCTGGATGAAACGGCTTGTCAGGATGAAGCCGCTCCGTCTTGTCCGCCACTTTTCGCCACAACTCTTCTTCGTCCGGGCGCAACTTGCGGCGTGTCATATCGCGCTCTCAGGCAACAGGGCATAGGCACGTTGGATCGGCATCAACACCATCATCTGGCCCGGGTCCTTCAAGCGTCCGGCCTCGCGACCTGCTTTGTCCCCGGTACCAAAAAAAACGTCGGCGCGCTGTGCACCCTTGATGGCTGAACCGGTATCCTGCGCGATCATCAATCGTCGCAAGGGTCCGTTCCCGTCTTTTTCGATCCAAACCGGAGCCCCCAAAGGAACAAAGGCCGGATCGACCGCTATGGACCGCATTGTCGTGATGGACCGGTTCATTGCCCCCAATGGTCCGCGATCTGCCGGCACTTCGCTCACTTCGCGAAAGAATACGTAGGACGGATTGTGATACAGCAGTTCTTTGCCAACTACCGGGTTGTTTCGAACGTAGTTCCGGATGACCTGTGCACTCACTTGATGCGAAGCAAAAGTGCCACGGCGTACCAGCTCTGCCCCAATGGATCGATATTTGTGCCCATTGGCTCCGCCAAATCCCACGCGCATCATTTGGCCATTGGGCAGACGAATACGACCGGACCCCTGGATTTGAAGAAAGAACAGCTCAACCGGATCATCGACCCAGGCAATCTCGAGGCCCCGGCCTTGCATCACAGGCCCTTCAAGGATTTGGCGGCGGGTCAACCAGGGACGTATGTGCCGCGCTTCTGGCGGCATAGCATAGACTGGGAAGCGATAGCGTGCGCTGCGACGACGTGATCCCTCCAACTCCGGTTCAAAATACCCTGTGAACAGCGCCGGTGCACCGTCTTCGATTAGAACGGGGCGAAAGAAGAGTTCAAAAAAGGCGCGCGCATTCGGCACATCGCCTGCCAAAGCGCACAGAGACCGCCAATCGGGATCATCCATATCCCGACATGTATTGCGAAACGTGGTCAGTGCTGCGGCGTGATCATCCTGCGGCCATCCATCCAACGCATCAAAGTCCAGCACCGTGTACTTCAGATCAGAGGCAGCGGCGGTCATGGTCCAGACAATCGCGCAGAAGGATAAGGCGCAAAGACGTACTAAGCGTCTGTAGACACCAGTAGCCAATTCGGGTCGTCTGCCCCCATGGTTCTCGCAAAGGCCCATGTGTCTTTCTGCCGCTTCACCTCAGTCAGGCTACCTTCTACGATATCTCCACCCTGATCGCGAACAGCAGATTTCAATTCTGCGACATAACGGATGGTCAGCTCGCCTTCGCCCGTTTCGGGATCAAAGGTCGCGTCCATCAGTTTCAGCTCCCGAACACCAATAAATTCGGCTTCAATGGTCAGCCCTTGATCCTCGCGAGCGGCAACTCCGTCTACGAACGACTCGTAAATCTCTTCCGACAGGAAAGGCTGGATGTCGGCGAGATCACCACGCTCATACCCCATGACGATCATCTCGTATGCGCCACGGGCACCCTGTAGGAAGTCGGACACCTGAAACGATGGTTCCACCCGTTTCATTTCTGCCAATGCCTTGGCGGCGTTGCTGTCTTCGTCAACATGATCGGTGATATCCAGATCGGGGCCACCTTCAATCACCTCAAAGTCATGACGCCCAGACCGTTCGGAAACTTGTTTCGGAACGGGAGGCTGTTCGAATCCATCGCGTGTTCCCAGCACGTTTTTTAAGCGCAGGATCAGGAAAACAGCGATGCCAGCAAGGACCAGCAACTGGATAAGCGGAGAATTCATTCATGCCTCGTCATTCGGGGTCGGGTGGCAACAGCCTTGTCGGACCCTTATGTAGGTGCACGGGGGGCGCAAGTCCACTGTACGGCCCCCTGTGGAAACGAAAGGATAACGCGGATGTGGCTGTTTCTGGCCTTTCTTCTGGTCCCATTGATCGAGATCGCCTTGTTCATACAGGTTGGCGGTACCATCGGTTTGGGTTGGACCCTTCTGATTGTGGTTGTCACGGCTGTTTTGGGCACCATGCTGGTGCGCGCTCAGGGAATACAGGCGCTAGGGCAGGTTAAGTCGTCCTTCAACCAGATGCGCGACCCAAGCGAAGCACTGGCGCATGGCGCCATGATCCTGTTTTCCGGTGCCCTGCTGCTGACCCCGGGCTTCTTCACGGATGCGGTGGGGTTTGCACTGCTTGTGCCGGGCGTCCGACTTGCTGTTTTCCGTTGGGCGCGAAGCCGCATCAACGTCACCACATTCTCAACACACGGCCAAAGACCACCACGCCCGGACATTGTTGAGGGTGAGTATACCGAGGTTGATCCCGACCGGCGTGAAGTTCGGGGGCCATCAGGCTGGACCAAGCATTGAGGCCAGTGGCCCAAGCTGATACGAAGCGCGGGATTTATCGTTTCCCTCGGAGAAAGAGCTGATGGCCGAAGAACAAGCCACACCACCCGCCGCACCGCAAATGCGCGTGCTGGGCCAATACATTCGCGACATGTCATTTGAAAACATTGTGTCGCAAAAAGGCGCAGCGCCGGACGTGCAGCCAGATGTACAGGTACAAGTCAATCTGGACGCCAAGAAGCGCGGTCAGGAGAACCAGTACGAAAGCGCGATTAAGCTGAACGTAACATCCAAGGCGAAAGAAGGTGACACGGTTCTGTTCGTTCTGGAAATTGACTATGTCGGCATGTTCCACATCGAAAACGTACCAGAAGACCAGCTTCATCCTTTCCTTCTGATTGAATGCCCTCGGATGATCTTCCCATTCCTGCGCCGTGTGGTCAGCGACATCACGCGCGACGGTGGGTTCCCGCCGCTTAACCTTGAGAATATCGACTTCGTATCTCTTTACCGGAACGAAATCGCGCGCCGGCAGAAAGAGGCAGCGCCAGCTGAACAACCGATCAACTGACAGATGTGAATATGCAGGAAGGCCCGGTCATCGCACCGGGCCTTTCTTATTTCGGCCAAAGGGCGTCATCGCCGAGCTTGGCCACAAACGCCGCGTGTGCCTGACGCTCTTGCCCGGTCACCCGAGATGGCAAGGCGCGGGGACGCGGCGGCGGCGTCCAGTTTTCGACCTCAATCGTATTGGATCCCGATCTGGAAGACGTCGATAGTCCAAAGTCTGGCTGACGTCCGCCAATCAACTCCAGATAAACTTCGGCCAGGATTTCACTGTCGAGCAAGGCGCCGTGCAGCGTTCGGGCAGAGTTGTCGATTCCAAAGCGGCGGCACAGTGCATCAAGTGATGCGGGCGACCCCGGAAAGCGGCGGCGCGCGATATCAAGCGTATCGATGGCCCGATCAAATGGAATTTGCGGCAGGCCCATCCATTTCAGTTCGGCATTCAGGAATTTCATATCGAAGGCAGCATTGTGGATCACCAGCTTCGCATCACCCACGAAATCCAGAAACTTCTGACCAAGTGCCGCGAACTTCGGTTTGCCGCGGAGAAAGTCATCGCCCAGACCGTGCACTTCAAAGGCTTCCTGCGGCATCGAGCGTTCTGGGTCGATATACTCGTGGAACACGTTTTCGGTTGGAACGTGGCCGAGCAGTTCAATCGCCCCAATTTCGACAATCCGGTCGCCGCTTTCCGGGTCGAACCCAGTCGTTTCCGTGTCGAGAACGATTTCACGCATGTGACAATCCGCTTTTGATCTGCTGAACTACAGAATGAACCTGAGCGCGGGCATGTTCAACCGTGTCGGTTTCGATCACGAAGTCAGCCCGGTCACATTTTTCAGCACTCGGCATCTGCTTTGCCAGGATTGATAGAAATTGCGCCTCGGTCATCGTTCCCCGTGCGAGGACACGCGCCCTTTGCATTTCTGCATCGACATGAACAACCGCAACTGCGTCCATTGCCGTTTCACCGCCTGTCTCAAACAGAAGCGGGATATCAAAGACGACGATATCCGCGTCTGTCGCGGCAACGAAACGTGCTCGATCATCTGCGACCAGTGGATGCACAATGGCCTCAATCCGGGCGAGAGCGTCCGCGTCATTAGAGATAATTTCGCGTAGTGCATCGCGAGAGACAGCCCCGCTCAGGACAGCGCTTGGGAAAATTTCTCCAATCGGGCCGACGGCTGCGCCATTTTGGCTGTACAGACGATGAACAGCGGCGTCAGCGTCCCATACTGCGCATCCTTCGTCCTTGAACATCTGGGCTGTTGTGGATTTGCCCATCCCGATGGATCCGGTCAGCCCAAGTTTGAATGTCATCTCAAGGCCGCAGCGCGTGCTGCGCTGTCCACTGCGGGCCGATGACCAAACCAACGCTCAAAGGCAGGCACTGCCTGATGCAGCAACATGCCAAGCCCATCAACAGTCACGCAGCCCGCTGCCTCGGCCGCCGCAAGCAGGTCAGTCTTTAGGGGTGTGTAGACGAGATCGGTGACAATGGTGTCGCGCCGCAAACCGTCCAAGGGAATGCGCATTGCCGGTTTACCGATCATTCCAAGTGACGTTGTGTTGGTCACAAGGGCAGAGTCCTCGAGAATGTTCCCGGCTTGAACCCAATCAACAACCGACACCTTCTTTCCAAAGTCATCAGCGAGTTTTTCCGCTCGAACCCGTGTTCGGTTGGTCAACAAGATCTCGGGAACGCCTGCATCCAGAAGCGAAGCAATGACCGCACGTGCTGCACCGCCGGCACCCAGAACCGTGGCCGGACCCGCTTGGGGGTGCCAGTTGGGCGCTCCAGCCTTTAGGTTCTCGATGAATCCATACCCATCCGTGTTGTCCGCATGGATCTGGCCATCCTTGCGAAAGATCAGGGTGTTTGCGGCCCCGATCAAGGTCGCACGATCCGTAACAAGATCGGCAATCTCCAGTGCTGCCTCTTTGTGTGGAATGGTAATATTCACCCCGACAAAACCGGCTTTGGGCAAGGTCCGCAAAACTGTCTCCAGATCCTGTGCCGACACGTCCATGGGGATGTAGTCGCCGCGTAACCCAAGCGTCTTCAGCCAGTGCCGATGCAGTTGCGGTGACTTCGAATGTGAAATTGGGGATCCGATGACCCCCGCCAAAGGAATTTTGTCGCTCATCCCGTTTGCCTTTGATTATCCGTCGATCACACCGCGCAGCGTCAGGAATGCCAGAAGCTCCAACAATGGCATCCCAAGGACATTGAAATAGTCCCCTTCGATGCTGTGGAACAGGCGTACCCCCTCGGCCTCTAGTTGATATGCGCCAACTGAGTGACGAATGTCATCCCAATTCCGTTCGATATATCCATCAAGATATGCGTCAGACACATTTCGCATGCGCAAGCGAACCTGTCCCACGTGGCGCCAGATGGGCTTACCTTCATGATAAATGACGGCCGCCGATAGCAGCATATGGCGCTGCCCACGCATGGCGCGCAGCTGGGTGACGGCGTCTGTTCGGTCAATCGGCTTCGACAGAAGATCGTTGTCGAAAGAAAGAACCTGATCACATCCGATGACCATCGCATCCGGTAACTTGTCAGCCACCTTGCGCGCCTTCATTTCGGCCAGCGCATCGGCAATGTCACGCGGTGATGCTTCCTCGGCGATCAAGGCAGCTTTAACCGCTTCTTCATCTATTCGAGGCACCATGACCTCGAATTCTATCCCTGCGTTTTGCAGCAATTGGGCCCGAATGTCGGAGCCCGATGCAAGAACGATGGGGGTGTCCATGTGGATATCCTTGTGTGTCACGCCTTGTGAACTGCGGGATCAAACCCGTGAAAGCAAGCCGGTTGTCGGTTTCCCCTTATGTATCTGGCGTCGCGAGCCAGATTCACAGTGATCCTTCCCAAGTGCGAAAGAACAAATGACATGTTGAGGGCAACAGATGTTGTTTGGTTTTACTCACAGATCTATCCACGACTTTGATCGGACAGGGCCAGACTAAACACTTGTTTTCAATAAACTTTCTGTACCACTCAATGATTTTGCATGTCTGAGGATAAACCTATCACGCTGTGCACAACCCTTTGGGAAAAACAGTAATCCACAGAAATCGGTCACCCTACAAAATCATCATCCTTTTTCTTTCTCTTATTTATTTATAAGGGTGGATCGGAACAGTAAGGACCGGACTATCATGGATATCCTGATTACCTTCTATCCGTGGATCAAAGCATTCCATATCATGTCGGTAATCGCCTGGATGGCGGCATTGTTCTACTTGCCCCGCTTGTATGTCTACCACTCTGAACGTGTCGGGTTGGAAGGTGATACACATGCGCTCTTCCAAACCATGGAATACAAGCTTCTCAAGGTAATCATGAACCCGGCCATGATCGCAACATGGGTGTTTGGTCTTCTCCTTGTCTTGATCCCTGGTGTGGTTGACTGGAGTGCCGTGTGGCCCTGGACCAAGTTGTTTGGGATTCTGGCCATGTCTGGTTTCCACGGTTGGCTGGCCGCGCAACGCAAGGCATTTGCAGTGGGCGGCCCGATCAAAAGCGGACGACAGTACCGAATGATGAATGAAGTGCCGACGCTTCTCATGGTTCTGATTGTTCTGTCTGTGGTCGTGAAATTCTGAAACCGTTGACTTAGGGCGCAACAGCCCCTATCTGCGATGTCGCACCCCGTCCGGGGACCGCATACAGCTTTTACAATTGACTGGACGCGCACCGCTTGAACCAAGCGGGCCAAGAGTATTCCCATGACCGCAGAACGCCTCGCCCTTGCTGAACTCAAGGCGAAAAGCCCCAAAGACCTCCTTGCTATGGCAGAGGAGCTGGAGATCGAAAACGCCTCGACCATGCGGAAGGGCGAGATGATGTTCCAGATCCTGCGCGAACGCGCGGACGAAGGATGGGAGATTTCCGGTGACGGTGTGCTGGAAGTTCTACAAGACGGCTTTGGCTTCCTGCGCTCGCCCGAGGCAAACTATCTGCCGGGTCCTGACGACATCTATGTTTCTCCCGAGATGATCCGCCAATACTCGTTGCGGACCGGCGACACGATTGAAGGGGTGATCAAGGCCCCGGATGATAACGAGCGCTACTTTGCACTGACCAATGCCACCAAGATCAACTTCGAGGAACCGGAGAAGGCCAAGCACAAGATCGCTTTCGACAACCTGACGCCGCTGTATCCGGATGAGCGTCTGACGATGGAAACGGACGATCCAGCAACCAAGGATCGGTCGGCCCGGATCATCGACTTGGTGGCACCTATCGGGAAAGGGCAGCGTTCCCTGATCGTAGCCCCGCCGCGAACGGGTAAGACGGTGCTGTTGCAGAACATCGCGTCCAGCATCGAGAAGAACCATCCGGAATGCTATCTGATCGTTCTCTTGATCGACGAGCGGCCCGAAGAGGTTACGGATATGCAGCGATCGGTTAAGGGTGAGGTTGTTAGCTCAACCTTCGACGAACCGGCGACGCGCCACGTTGCTGTGTCCGAAATGGTGATTGAGAAAGCCAAGCGTTTGGTTGAGCACAAACGAGATGTTGTGATCTTGCTGGATTCGATCACAAGACTTGGTAGAGCATTCAATACTGTGGTGCCATCATCCGGTAAGGTTTTGACCGGTGGTGTAGATGCGAATGCCCTGCAACGACCCAAGCGTTTCTTTGGCGCGGCGCGGAACATCGAAGAGGGCGGATCGCTGACCATCATCGCCACAGCGCTGATCGATACCGGCAGCCGGATGGACGAAGTGATCTTCGAAGAATTCAAAGGCACAGGTAACTCCGAAATTGTCCTGGATCGTAAGATTGCTGACAAGCGGGTCTTCCCAGCTATCGACATCCTCAAGTCCGGCACGCGGAAAGAAGACCTGTTGGTCGACAAGGTGGATCTGGCAAAAACCTTTGTCCTGCGTCGTATCCTGAACCCAATGGGGACAACGGATGCGATCGAATTCCTGATCTCGAAACTCAAGCAGACCAAGACAAACAGCGAATTCTTCGACTCCATGAACACCTGATCTGTCAGCCGGAGGTAGGGGGATGGATACAATCTTTGCCCTTGCCACGGCGCAGGGTCGCGCAGGCGTTGCGGTGGTCCGTATCTCGGGACCCGAGGCTAAGTCTTGTGCATTGAAGCTGTGCGGATCACTGCCTGCGGCCCGAAAGGCTGCGATGCGTGTTTTGCGCGACGACTCGGGTGAAACGCTCGACCAAGCACTGGTGCTCGTTTTTGACGCGCCGGCCAGTTTTACAGGCGAAGATGTGGTCGAGCTTCACTTACACGGAAGCATCGCAGTTGTTTCTGCAGTGCTGCGTGAGCTTGGCAAGTCCAATGCGCGGATGGCGGAGCCAGGTGAATTCACACGTCGCGCGCTTGAAAACAACAAGATGGATCTTGCGCAGGTTGAAGGTCTTGGCGATCTGATTGAGGCTGAAACCGAAGCGCAAAGGCAGCAAGCGTTGCGCACGGTCTCAGGTGAGCTGGGGCAGCGCATTGAAATATGGCGCAGCCAACTGATCCGAGCTGCGGCGCTGATCGAAGTCACAATCGACTTCGCTGACGAGGAGGTACCGGTTGATGTCACCCCGGAAGTTCAAAACCTCTTGTCGGCCGTTGAGAAAGACATTTCCAATCAGCTGGATGGGTTTGCTGCTGCGGAACGAATCCGAACGGGCTTTGAGGTGGCCATTGTTGGTGCGCCGAATGCTGGTAAATCCACATTGTTGAATGCGCTAGCGCGTCGCGATGCAGCGATAACATCTGAGGTCGCTGGCACAACAAGGGATATAATTGAGGTGCGCATGAGCCTTGGTGGACTGCCGGTGACCTTGCTTGACACAGCCGGATTGCGGCATTCTGGAGATAAGATTGAAGCAGAAGGAATAGCCAGGGCAATATCGCGCGCCAGTGCCGCGCAGTTACGTGTCTTTCTTGCTGAGCCAGGAGAGCATCTGAGTGTTCCTATTTCAGAAGGGGATATTGTACTGGCTCCGAAGGCGGATCAAAGAAATGATGATGCGCCTGCGATCTCTGGGCTCACTGGGCATGGTGTAGATGAGCTTGTATCAAGCATCACCGCCACTCTATCCGAACGAACGCAAAGTGCAGGGCTGATTACTCACGAACGACATCGCGCAGCGATGACAAAAGCATTGTCGATGTTGTGTTCTGTCTCAGCGTTGGTTGGTGCGGGATCAGAACACTATGATATTGCGGCAGATGAAATGCGGGTTGCGATTCGATCCTTGGAGGCAGTTGTTGGCCGCGTGGACGTTGAAAACCTGCTGGACGAGATTTTCTCGAGCTTTTGCCTAGGTAAATGATGGAGTGTTTCACGTGAAACATTTTGAGGTGGTTGTTATAGGCGGCGGGCACGCTGGAACTGAAGCTGCCCATGCATCGGCGCGAATGGGCGCGAAGACTGTATTGGTCACCATGAAAATTTCAGGAATCGGTGTGATGTCCTGCAACCCGGCCATTGGTGGGTTGGGAAAGGGGCACCTTGTCCGCGAAATCGATGCAATGGACGGGATTATGGGCCGTGTTGCTGATGCGTCCGGAATTCAGTTCCGTCTTCTGAACCGTCGCAAGGGGCCCGCAGTGCAGGGCCCACGTACACAGTCGGATCGCGCTGTGTATCAGGAAACCATGCTCAATTTAATGCAAACCACGCAAAACCTCACAATTGTTGAGGGCGAGGTGGTTGATTTGTTCATGAAAGAGGACGTTGTTTCGGGTGTGTGTCTGGCTGATGGGTCGGAGATTTTGGCCGAAGCCGTTATTCTGACCACAGGCACATTCTTGCGTGGCACGATCCATATTGGCGATAAGTCATACTCCGGTGGGCGTATGGGTGATGGTGCCTCAGTTCCCCTCGCCGATCGAATTGATGGATTTGGACTTCCCACGGGGCGGTTGAAAACGGGCACACCGCCAAGGCTGGATTCACGTACGATCAATTGGGATGGGTTGGATCGACAAGAGGCGGACGATGATCCGTCGCTCTTTTCCTTTTTGTCGTCAACTGCGCCTCTTCGGCAGATCTCTTGCGGGATAACGCATACAAACACCAAAACACACGACATCATCCGGGATAATCTTGATAGATCCGCCATGTATGGCGGTCATATCGAAGGAGTTGGTCCAAGATATTGCCCCTCGATCGAGGACAAGATTGTTCGTTTTGCTGATAAAGAGTCACACCAGGTGTTCCTGGAACCCGAAGGGTTGAACGACCACACAATCTATCCCAACGGAATTTCAACGTCCCTCCCGGCTGAGATACAGGTGGACTATGTGCAATCCATGACTGGCTTGGAGCACGCAAAAATTTTGCAGCCCGGTTATGCGATTGAATATGACTATGTGGATCCCAGAGCACTGAATGCTGATCTTTCTGTGCGAGATGTGCCAGGATTGTTCTTGGCAGGGCAAATCAATGGCACCACGGGCTATGAAGAAGCTGCGGCACAAGGCCTCGTGGCTGGTCTGAATGCTGTTCGTAAGGTCAAAGATGCCGAGCCGGTCCATTTCCGCCGTGATCAAAGCTATATCGGCGTAATGATCGATGATCTTACCACGCGTGGTGTTGTTGAGCCGTATCGCATGTTTACGTCACGCGCTGAGTTTCGGCTTTCATTGCGCGCGGACAATGCTGATCAACGACTGACAGAATTTGGTCGCGATTTGGGATGCGTTTCAGATGCCCGCATGTCAGCCTACGCGCACAAGCTCGAGCAGCTAACCTCGATGAGGGATCTCTTGAGCGAAACACAGTTCACACCCAAGCAAATCGCAGCGCAGAGTATTCGTATCAATCAGGACGGAACCAAAAGGACACCGTTTCAGGTGTTGGCCTTTCCGGATGTGACCTTTGAGCAAGTGGCGGGGCTTGTACCTGATGTTTTGGAGTTTCCAAAAGACATCCAGGAGCAGGTTGCGCGCGATGCGCTCTACGCAAATTACATTGCGCGACAGCAGAAAGACGTTGAAAAGCTGCGGAAAGATGAACTTCTGAAAATCCCCGCAGGTTTTGATTATACTGCAATCTCTGGTCTGTCGGCGGAGCTCCAAAGCAAGCTCAAGCGCGTTCAGCCGGCTGACTTGGCCCAGGCAGCGCGTATTGACGGTATGACACCTGCGGCTCTTGCGCTTGTTCTTGGGCGGATCAGGTTCCTGGAAAAGATGTCGGCATGATGCAAGCGCCGGATTGGTGGGACGGGAATGTTTCACGTGAAACACTCGACAAGCTCCAGGCATATGCAGATCTGATCCGTAAATGGACCCCCAGGATCAACCTTGTTGCGAAATCAACGGTATCTGACATTGAAACGCGACATATCTGGGATGGCGCTCAAGTTTACATGCCGCGAACTGGAGTTTGGGCTGACTTGGGAAGTGGTGGTGGTCTGCCGGGCGTCGCAATCGCAATTCTTGCGCAATCAAATGAGCTGGATACCTCGGTTTTCCTGGTGGAAAGCGATCAGCGCAAGGCGACCTTTCTGAGGACATGTGCCCGTGAACTGGATTTGCCATTGAAAGTCGTCGCAAGTCGCATCGAAGAAGTTGAACCACTGCAGGCAAATACCGTTTCGGCGCGTGCGCTGGCGCCTTTGGATACGCTGCTTTCTCTTGCATCACCGCACTTGGTGACAGGAGGGCTCTGCCTTTTTCAGAAGGGTGCGCAATGGCAAGATGAGATTGAAGCTGCGAAGCAAAACTGGCAGTTTTCATACGAAGCGATGCCAAGTAAAACAAACGCAGAAGCAGTCGTCCTCAAGATCAAGGATATTACGCGTGTCTGATCCGACGCGCCCGCCCGGGCCCAAGATTATCTCTGTTGCAAATCAAAAAGGGGGGGTGGGTAAGACGACCACGACCATCAACCTGGCAGCTGCGCTTGTAGAGATTGGTAATCGTGTGCTGGTGGTTGATCTGGATCCACAAGGCAACGCATCTACCGGTCTTGGGATCGAAATGGAGGATCGTGAGCACACGACATACGATCTTCTTTTGGATGACGTCCCGCTAAAAGACGTCATTCTGGCCACGGACATCGACGATCTTGCTATTGTGCCGGCGACAGTTGATCTGAGCTCAGCAGATATCGAGCTTATTTCAAATGAAAAGCGCAGCTTTCTTCTGCATGATGCGCTTCGGCAGACGGATATGGATGCCTATGGCTTTGACTACATCTTGATTGACTGCCCCCCGTCGCTGAACCTTTTGACGGTAAATGCGATGATCGCGTCGAACTCTGTTCTTGTGCCTCTGCAAAGTGAATTCTTCGCGTTGGAAGGGCTGTCGCAGTTGATGTTGACGGTTCGAGAGGTCCGTCAAACGGGCAATCCGAAACTGCGGATCGAAGGTGTCGTGCTGACAATGCATGATGCGCGCAACAACCTGTCGCAACAAGTGGAACAGGATGCCCGGGACAATCTGGGCGATATCGTTTTCAAAACGCGCATCCCGCGCAATGTCCGTGTGAGTGAGGCGCCGTCCTTTGCGATGCCGGTATTGTCTTATGACACCACCTCGAAAGGGGCGATCGCCTACCGCGACCTGGCCAAAGAGCTGGTCGCCAATAACGCAGCAGTAGGAGCCTGACATGGCAAGCAACGACAAGAAACGTGGTTTAGGGCGCGGGCTGTCTGCACTAATGGCAGATGTTGCGGAACCAGTTTCAATAAATACCACATCCGGTAGCTCGGGCGAGCAACGCATCCCGATCGAGAAGATCAGGCCAAACCCAGATCAGCCGCGTCGTCAATTCGATGCCGGGCCGCTGGAGGATCTTGTCGCCTCGATCAAGGAAAAGGGTGTCCTTCAGCCCTTGATTGTTCGGCCTGCCGGGGACGACTACGAAATTGTTGCAGGCGAACGCCGCTGGCGCGCGGCGCAACAAGCACAGCTGCACGACCTTCCAGTTCTGGTACGCGATTTCTCGGATACAGAAGTCCTGGAAGTGGCGATCATCGAAAACATCCAACGCGCTGACTTGAATCCGATCGAAGAAGCGGCTGGTTACAAGCAACTGATGGATCGTTTCGGCCATACGCAAGAAAAGATGGCCGAGGCACTGGGCAAATCGCGCAGCCACATTGCGAACCTTTTGCGTCTGCTGCAGCTTCCCGATGACATTCAAACATTTGTGGTTGATGGCAGGCTGAGTGCCGGACACGCCCGTGCGTTGATTACTGCAGATGATCCCAGTGCGCTTGCCAGAAAAGTAATTTCCGGAGAGCTGTCCGTTCGGGCGACCGAAGCACTTGTTAAGAAAGCATCGGAGGATGTGGGCGATAACATTTTCACAGGATCACCCAAACCCAAGGCTCCAGCGAAAGATGCAGATACGCGTGCGCTTGAAGATGATCTATCTGCGGCCACGGGTGTCAAAGTGTCTCTGACGCATAAACCAGACGGCGAATCCGGCACCCTGACGCTGCAATACGAGAGTTTGGACCAGCTTGATGACCTATGCCGGCGTCTGAGTTCCAGCTAGTCGTTCAATAGGGTACGCAATACCGCGTTCAACAGGCTAAACCCTTGATTCGTAACGGATAAACGCTGACCTTTTTGCGTAATGAGACCTATATCGGCAAGCTCTCTTATCTTGGCGTCGTCCAAGGATCGATTTGCGAGCCGAGCATACCGATCTAGGTCAACACCTTCTGCCAAACGAAGGCCCATCATTAGAAATTCAACGGCTTGATCCGCACCTGACAACGCTTCTTCCTGTGTTCTTTTGTCGTTAAGCAGCCAAGCCGCTGGCATTCGCCTTTGTTCTGTCGCCCGCCGCTGTCCTTGCAACGTCAGTCGGCCATGTGCCCCGGGCCCAATCCCGGCATAATCACCGTATCGCCAATAGATCAGATTGTGACGAGATTCCGCACCGTCCTTCGCGTGGTTCGAGACTTCGTATCGCGGCATCCCAAATTCGGCGCACACATCTTGTGTCAGGGCATACATATCAGCCGACAAGTCATCGTTCGGCAGGCCGCCCAGCTTTCCGCGTTTGTAACGGTCGCCAAACGCTGTGCCTGGTTCAATCGTTAGTTGGTACAAAGACACGTGATCCAGCCCCAGCGCCAAAGCTGTTCGTAACTCCGATTCCCACAGGTTTAGAGACTGGTTTTGGCGTCCGTACATCAAGTCAAAGCTAACTCGGTCAAAGGTCGAACGGGCGATATCAAATGCGGCCAGACCCTCCGCCGCTGTGTGCAAACGCCCCAACGCACGCAGATCAGGATCGTTCAGCGCCTGGATGCCCATGGACACACGGTTGATACCGGCTGATCGAAACGCGGTGAACTTGTCTGCCTCAACAGATGTCGGATTCGCTTCGAGCGTGACCTCAACATCATTCGCCATTGGCCACGTTTTTGCGACAGTATCAAGGACGGCTTCTGTGGTTTTCGGCGCCATCAGGCTGGGTGTGCCTCCACCAAAGAAAACAGACCGTAAAACGCGACCTTTGGTCAGGGCGCCGACGCGTTCAACCTCGGAGACGAGGGCATTGCACCAGGCACCGTGATCCACGGATTGCGTTACATGGCTGTTGAAATCGCAATACGGGCATTTGGCCGCACAAAACGGCCAATGAACGTACAGGCCAAAGCCACCCGCTTCCCAATCCTCAGCCAAAGCAGCCTGCGATCAGCTTCTTGAAGCTGTCCGCCCGATGACTGATCGCATTCTTTTCGTCCGAAGGCATCTCAGCAAAGGTGCGATCATACCCGATGGGCTGGAACATTGGGTCGTACCCATGGCCAAGTTGACCACGTACCGGCCACACCAATGTGCCTTCAACCGTCCCGGCAAATACTTCCTCGTGCCCGTCCGGCCATGCCAGAACAAGGGTCGAACAAAACCGTGCGGTCCACGGCTGCGCCGCCTCGCGCTCCATCAGTTCGGAATGGGTACGTGTCATGGCCATCATGAAATCCCGGCCATTTGGTGTTTCCGCCCAATCTGCAGTGTAAACGCCCGGTGCGCCGCCAAGGCCGTCAACCCGAATACCGGAATCATCGGCAAGCGCAGGCAAACCAGTTGCCTGAACAGCAGCAATGGCTTTGATGCGCGCATTGCCAACAAACGTGTTTTCCGTTTCTTCGGGTTCAGGCAGCTTCATTTTTGCTGCACCAACCACGGTCACACCGAAAGGTTGGAACAGTTGTTCCATTTCTTCCAGTTTGCCCGCGTTGTGGGTCGCGACCAGAATGCGGTCACCTTCGAACCGTCGAGTCATGTAGTTGCGCTTTGCTGCATGGAGACCAGCTCGCTCACGCCCTTATCGGCAAGATCCATCAGCGCATTCATCTGATCCCGGCTGAAGGTGGCGCCCTCAGCACTCATTTGGACTTCGATCAGTTGCTTGTCACCGGTCATGATAAAGTTACCGTCGACGCCTGCTTCGCTGTCTTCGGGGTAATCAAGGTCAAGCACAGGTTGACCGGCATAGATACCGCAGCTGACAGCCGCGACAGGGGACACCAATGGATCTGTCACCACGTCTCCGGCTTTCATCAATTTGTTCACGGCCAAGCGCAGCGCCACCCAGCCACCTGTAATGGATGCGCACCGTGTGCCGCCATCGGCTTGCAGCACGTCACAATCCACGGTGATTTGGCGCTCGCCCAACGCTACACGATCAACACCAGCTCGCAGCGATCTGCCGATAAGTCTTTGGATTTCTACGGTTCGGCCGCCCTGTTTGCCCGAAGCCGCCTCGCGCCGCATCCGCGTGTTTGTCGCGCGCGGCAGCATTCCGTACTCCGCCGTCACCCAGCCAAGACCGGATCCCTTGATGAAGGGAGGCACGCGATCCTCGATTGTCGCAGTACAAAGGACATGCGTGTCGCCCACTTTGATCAGGGCCGACCCTTCGGCGTGTTTTGTAAAGCCAGTTTCGATGGAAACGGACCGCATTTCACTCAGTTCTCGACCGGAGGGGCGCATGTGAATTCCTTATTTCGTGTGTGAAAGGGGGATAGCCTTGGGTCGTGCCCACTGGCAACCCCGATTGACCTTTGAAACCTGCGCCCTTTAATACCAATCGATGACGGATACACAGAAACTTCTGGACGAAATGAACGATCGCTCGCGCGAAGTGTTTCGTCGTGTGGTCGAAGGATACCTGGATTCGGGTGATCCAGTGGGATCGCGCACTCTCACGCGTGATTTTAGTGAAAAAGTCAGTGCGGCAACCATCCGCAACGTGATGCAAGACTTGGAATTCATGGGTCTGCTCAACAGCCCTCACATCAGCGCTGGTCGGATTCCCACACAGTTGGGTTTGCGCATGTTTGTCGATGGGTTGCTGGAGGTCGGAGTTCCCGACGATTCCGACAAGGAAAAGATCGACGCAACGCTTGGATCAAATGAGCGAGATGTTGGTGGATTGCTGGACCGGGTCGGCTCTGCCTTGTCCGGCGTCACCCATGGCGCATCGCTGGTTCTGACCCCAAAACACGAGGCAGAAATCAAGCATCTGGATTTCGTGCCGTTGGGTCCCGAACAGGCGTTGGTTGTCCTGGTGTTTGCGGACGGGCATGTTGAGAACCGTTTGTTTCAACCGCCGCCGGGACAAACGCCATCGTCGATGCGCGAGGCGGCCAATTTCCTGAATGCGATGATCGAAGGTCGAACCTTGAGCGAGGTTAAGACCATCGTTCAACACGAGATCAAGGATCGCAGGCAAGAAATCGATGCGCTGTCGCGTGCTCTGGTCGAAAGTGGATTAGCGACCTGGGAGGGGGAGGGTGACACACCGGAACGCCTGATTGTCCGTGGTCGGTCCAACCTCCTCGACGAATCGACACAGGCCGAAGACTTGGAACGTATCCGCACGTTGTTTGACGACCTCGAACGTAAACGGGACATCGCTGAATTTCTGGACCTGACCCAAGACGGCGATGGTGTGCGCATTTTTATTGGCTCAGAGAACAAACTTTTCTCACTTTCGGGTTCCTCTTTGGTGGTTTCCCCATATATGAACGCGGATCGAAAGATTATCGGAGCGGTTGGGGTCATCGGACCCACGCGGCTGAATTATGGCCGGATCGTTCCGATTGTGGATTACACAGCCCAGCTGGTCGGGCGGATGCTGACCGACCGCAATGAAAGGTGAAACATGGCTGAGCCCAAGAACGACGATTTTCTTGACGACATCGATATCGCCGCGGAAGAAGAATATGCCGAAGAGATGGCCGAAATTGATGATGAAGCGCTTGAGCTTGATCAGTTGCGTGCCGAACGGGATGAACTGAAAGATCGGTTCATGCGTGCGCTGGCGGATGCCGAAAATGCGCGCAAACGCTCGGACAAGGACCGGCGCGAGGCCGAGAACTACGGCGGATCGAAACTGGCGCGCGACATGCTGCCCGTTTACGACAACATGAAGCGTGCGTTGGAGTCAGCAACTGACGAGCAGCGCGAAGTGTCTGCGGCGCTGTTGGAAGGTGTCGAGTTGACAATGCGGGAGCTGCTCAACGTGTTCAAAAAGCATGGGATTGAGCGTATTTCGCCCGAGGTTGGCGACACTTTTGATCCCCAGCATCACCAAGCCATGTTCGAAGCGCCCGTGCCCGGCACCAAAGCCGGTGAGATCATCCAGGTGTCGGCCGAAGGGTTCATGCTGCATGACCGTCTGCTGCGTCCGGCCCAAGTTGGTGTGTCTTCCACGCCCGCAAGCTGACGCTTCAAATCAAAAACGCTCAACAATGACGCGGTCAGGATTTGGCCGCGTCTTTCAATTTGTAGATGATGTCTAGCGCTTCCCGTGGCGTCAGCTCGTCCGGATGAACATGCTCAAGCATCTCTAATGCAGGCGAATTCACCGTTTTTACGGGCTGTGGCGCCGGCGTTGCAGAAAACAGAGGCAAATCATCGATTAGCGTCTTCTGCGTTGCGCCACCTTCCCGTTCTCCGCTTTCCAGTGCATCCAGAACGACACGCGCACGGGCAATCACTGCTGGTGGCAGGCCGGCGAGTTGCGCTACCTGAACACCATAAGACCGATCAGCAGCACCGCGTTTCACCTCATGTAGGAAAATGACTTCGCCGTCCCACTCCTTGACTGAAACGGTGGCATTCTCGACTCCGTTCAATTTGCCCGCCAGTGCCGTCATCTCATGATAGTGTGTGGCAAACAGCGCCCGCGATTTGTTCACATCATGTAGATGTTCAAGAGTCGCCCACGCGATCGACAAACCATCGTAGGTCGCCGTTCCGCGCCCAATCTCGTCGAGAATAACAAGTGCACGATCATCCGCTTGGTTCAGAATGGCCGCTGTCTCCACCATCTCGACCATAAATGTTGACCGACCCCGCGCCAGATCGTCAGACGCGCCTACACGACTGAAAATCTGACTGACAAGACCAATATGCGCGGAACGCGCCGGGACAAAACTGCCCATCTGCGCAAGGATCGCGATAAGAGCATTCTGGCGCAGGAATGTCGATTTACCCGACATGTTTGGCCCGGTCAGAAGCCAAACCGCAGCGCCATCGTCGGCATTCAATTCGCAGTCGTTGGCTATGAATGGCGAACCGCCTTGTTGTGACAGGGCGTGTTCGACAACAGGGTGACGTCCTCCATCAATCTCGAATGCCCGCGAACTATCGAGATCTGGCTTGCACCAGTTTTTTGATGTGGCGAAGTCGGCAAGCGCTGTTGCCAAATCGATCTCAGCCAAAGCGCGCGCTGTTTGGCTGATTTGAGCCGCCTGATCCAGGACAAGCGACTTTAGCCCTTCGTAGAGACGCTTTTCGATCTCGAGCGCGCGCCCACCGGCGTTTAGGATGCGGGTTTCCAGATCAGAAAGCTCGACGGTCGTAAAGCGTACCTGATTGGCCGTTGTTTGGCGGTGGATGAAGGTGTCGTTGTGCGGGGCGGACATCATCTTGTCAGCATGGGTTGCTGTAACCTCGATGAAGTATCCAAGCACGTTGTTGTGCTTGATCTTCAGCGATTGGACGCCGCATTGCGCAGCATAGTCCTGCTGCATCTTTGCGATGACAGACCGTCCTTCGTCTCGCAGCTGCCGCGCCTCGTCCAACTCTTCATCACAGCCGGTTGCGATGAAACCGCCATCGCGGGCGAGGAGCGGGGGATCAGCCACAAGATCGTTTTCCAAGCGATCAATCAGATCTCTATGGCCTGTCAAATCCTTGAATGCGCCTGCCAGAAGTGATGGCAGATCATCGGGCTGCGTATCGAACAAGGTTTGCGCCTGTCCCAAGCCATTGCGGAGGGCGGCCAGATCCCGTGGGCCCCCTCGATCCAAAGACAGGCGGGATAGGGCGCGGTCCATGTCCGGCACCCGCTTGAGCGCATCCTTGGTTGCTTGTGTGAAACCGCGATTTTCAACACTGAATGCCACGGCGTCCAGGCGGTTCGAAATTGTCTCTAACACGCGAGAGGGTGAGGCGAGACGTCGTTCCAACAAGCGGGCACCGGCTGCCGTGATAGTTTGGTCTATCACGGACAGCAACGAACCGCTGCGTCCACCCGACAAGGCGGACGTTAGTTCAAGATTCCGCCGAGTCGCGGCATCGATCTGTACTGTTCGGGCCTGAACCTCCTGCCGCGGTGGCCGAAGCAGGGGCAGCTTTCCCTTTTGTGTGATCTCAAGATATTCGACCAACGCGCCCATGGCGCCGACTTCGGCTCGTGCGAAGGTTCCGAACGCATCCAATGTCTGCACATTGAACAATCCACCCAGCCGATCCGCTCCGGCTGAGCTGTCGAACGCCGCGCCGCCGAGTGTTGTGATTGAAATGCCGAACTCCTCGACCAAGGGGCGTAATTCGCCTTCCTTCGTGTCGGTGACGATCAATTCGGATGGCGCGAGACGCGCCAATTCAGGCCCTAACAAGGCCAAATCGAGCGACAAAACCGAAAATGCGCCCGTTGAAATATCAACCCACGCCAGCGCACCTTGACCCCGCACATCCGCGAAGGCTGCCAAAAAATTGTGCCGCCTTGCCTCAAGCAGTGTGTCCTCGGTCAATGTCCCGGGTGTTACCAAACGCACGACATCGCGTTTTACGACAGACTTGGACCCGCGCTTCTTGGCCTCAGCGGGACTCTCCATTTGCTCGCATACGGCAACGCGGAACCCCTTGCGGATCAGCGTCAGCAGATACCCCTCGGCAGAATGCACTGGTACGCCGCACATCGGGATGTCTGCGCCGTCATGCTTGCCGCGCTTGGTAAGGGCAATGTCCAACGCCTCGGCTGCTGCGACGGCGTCGTCAAAGAACATCTCGTAAAAATCGCCCATCCGATAAAACAAGAGCGCACCGGGATGCGCCGCCTTGATCTCGAGATATTGCGCCATCATTGGCGTGACTGACATGACATCCCCCTGTTCGTCGCGCGACATTACAAACGGTGCGACCCGAGGAAAAGCCAAAGTCGATTGAGGCGCGGCATCCGGCAGGTTAAGACGCCATGGTGCCACGGGAGGACAGCCGCACATGAGCAAGACAAAGGTCACGCCGGAAGACGCATTGGCGTTCCACATGGAACCCACACCCGGCAAATTCGAGATCCAGGCCACCGTGCCCATGACGACCCAAAGGGATCTGAGCCTTGCTTACAGCCCAGGCGTTGCAGTCCCGTGCGAGGCCATCGCTGAAAATCCTGAGACAGCTTACGACTATACGAACAAGGGGAACCTTGTTGCGGTGATTTCAAACGGCACCGCCGTGTTGGGCCTGGGCAATCTGGGTGCACTGGGGTCGAAACCGGTGATGGAAGGGAAGGCGGTTCTGTTCAAACGCTTTGCCGACGTGAATTCCATCGACATCGAATTGGACACCGAAGACCCCGATGCCTTCTGCCAAGCGGTCAA
>NZ_JBYNDP010000144.1:0-8758 GCF_059783535.1 Tateyamaria sp.
TTGAAGTGACACGCCATGTTCGAACGCCTTTTTCCCAAAAGACCCAAGGAAACCAAACCCTTGCCAGAACCCACGCCGCAGCTTGCCCTCGGCGCATTGCTGGTCCGGGTGGCCATGGCAGACCGCGAATATCAAGCACCCGAGGTGGCCGCGATTGACAAGATTCTGTCAGCCACATTCGATCTGAAACCCTTGGAAGCTGCGAAGCTGCGCGCCACGTGCGAGGCGCTTGAACGGCACGCGCCCGGCACACCCGAGTTCACGGATATTCTCAGGGAAACAGTGGCTTATGCTGACAGGCTCGGCCTCGCCATGGCGATGTGGCAGGTGTTACTGGCGGACGGCGAACATGCCGGCATCGAAGAGGATGTCCTGCACCAGATCGAAGCGGCACTTGGCATCACGGCTGATCACAGCGCGGACATTCGCACCCGTGCGCTTGGCGAATAGGCACAACAGCCATATATCCGCACCCATGTTCCAAGACCTCCTCAAACGGCTGATCCAGCCCGAGCCCGCCCAGATCGCTGACGCAGACGCGCGGCTGGCCCTGACCGCATTGCTGGTCCGCGTGGCCCGCTCCGATTACGACTATTCCGGCGACGAACGTGCATTGATCGACCAGATCACACAGGACCGCTATGGGCTTTCTCATCAAGAAGCCAATGCTTTACGGGTCGAAGCTGAGGCGATGGAAGCCGATGCGCCAGACACGGTCCGCTTCACCCGAGCGATCAAAGAGGCCGTCGCGTATGAAGACCGCCTGGCCTTGGTTGAGGCGCTCTGGAAAGTGGTGCTGGCCGATGGTCAACGTGCGCAGGAAGAAGATGCGCTTTTGCGCCTTGTCACCAACCTGTTGGGCATCACGGATCAAGACAGCGCGAAGGCGCGCCAAAGGGTTACCGGGTGATTGCATCCCTCGGCATGTACGACATGCCGCATTTGCGCGACGCCCATGACCGGTTCTGGAGCGCGATACGCGCCTCCCTTGGGTATGGGCCGGATCAGCTGAGCCGCGGAGGGGACCCCTGGGCCGAATGGCAATCACTTGATCTGCTCTTGGCTCAAACATGCGGACTGCCCTACAGGGCGCGACTGCATGGCAATGTCACCCTTGTTGGCACGCCCGACTACGATCTGCCGAACTGTCCGCCCGGGCACTACTTCAGCTACCTGATCCGACGCCGCGATGATCCACGCCGCCTTGCGGAACTGTCCAAACGGGGTGTGATGGCATTCAATGATCCATTGTCACAATCAGGCTGGGCTGCCCCATGGGCACACCTGAATGAACGCAAGCTGAAGCCAGAAAAAACCCTTCACACAGGGGCGCATATCGAAAGCATCAAAGCTGTGCTGAGTGGCAAGGCGGACTATGCAGCCATTGACGCACTGACCCTGCTTCTATGGGCGTCAGAGGACACCGACGCCACCGCATTTCTGGATGCCTTTGATCGCACGGCACCCACGCCTGCGTTGCCCTACATCACGGCCCGGGGACGTGATCCCAAGCCAATATTCGATTCCATCGAAACCGCTATTCCAAAGCTGTCGCACGAAGATCGCTGCGCGCTTCGCCTCAAGGGCATCGTTCACCTCCCGCCATCCGCGTATCTCGCCCTACCGATTCCGCCCGCGCCTTGACCAAACCGGGTTCTCCCTACGTCAATTTGCGCAAATGGCAGTCAAAACGTCCCTTTTGCCCGTGGACAAGGCACATGTTTTCCTCCCTTATACCGGCTGACCGAAACAAACGTAGCCAAACCACGTGTCAGACACTTCCGTTATTGAAATCCGAGACCTGCACAAGGCGTACGGCCCTCTGGAAGTGTTGAAAGGCGTGGATATCAAGGCAAAGCGGGGCGACGTTGTGTCGCTCATCGGGTCGTCCGGGTCGGGAAAATCCACCCTTTTGCGTTGCTGCAACCTGCTTGAAGACAGCCAGCAGGGCGATGTGGTATTCAAGGGCGAGACGGTGACGTGGAAAGGTCATGACCATGGCCGCCGTCCGGCAGATCCCAAACAGGTGCTGCGCATCCGTACCAACCTCTCGATGGTTTTTCAGCAGTTCAATCTGTGGGCCCACATGACCATCCTGCAGAACGTGATGGAAGCGCCCGTGACCGTCCTGCGCCGCGACCCGGCCGAAGTTGAACAGGCGGCGCGCAAATATCTCGACAAGGTGGGCATCGGCGACAAGTGCGACGTCTACCCGGCTCAGCTTTCTGGTGGTCAGCAGCAACGCGCAGCCATTGCCCGGGCGCTGTGTATGGAGCCCGAGGCGCTGCTGTTTGACGAACCGACCAGCGCGCTGGATCCGGAGCTGGAACAGGAAGTTGTCAAGGTGATCAAGGACTTGGCCGCCGAGGGGCGAACCATGCTGATCGTCACCCATGACATGAAACTGGCCCATGATGTAAGCGACCACGTCGTGTTTCTGCATCAGGGCCTGATCGAAGAACAAGGGCCGCCGGATGAGCTTTTTGGCGCGCCCAAATCAGAACGACTGCGCGGGTTTCTGTCTGCAACCCACGCCGCGTAACCAATAATCAACGGGAGAAATCACTCATGAAATCCATCCTTCTTTCGACCGTCGCAGTTGCGATGACAGCCACCTTTGCCATGGCCGATGGCCACAGCGTCGTGCGCATGGGCACCGAAGGCGCCTACCCTCCCTACAACTTCATCAACGACGCCGGTGAAGTGGACGGGTTCGAGCGCGAACTGGGCGACGAGCTGTGCGCGCGCGCCGAATTGACCTGCGAGTGGGTCACAAACGAATGGGACAGCATCATCCCCAACCTCGTGTCCGGCAACTATGACACGATCATCGCAGGCATGAGCATCACGGATGAGCGCGATGAAGTGATCGACTTCACGCAGAACTACACCCTGCCCGACCCGTCAGCTTATGTGGCCCTCTCGGCGGACGCAGATCTTGAAGGTGGCGTTTTGGCGGCTCAAGCCAACACCATTCAAGCGGCCTTCATCGCCGAAACCGGCGCCACGCTGGTTGAATTCGCAACGCCCGAAGAAACCATCGCCGCTGTCAAGAACGGTGAAGCCGACGCCGTTCTGGCTGACAAGGCCTTCCTGACGCCGATCGCGGACGAAGATGCCGACCTGATGATGCTCGACAAAGAAGAGCTGATCGGCGGCGGCATTGGCCTCGGCCTGCGCGAAAGCGACACCGAGCTGAAAGAGAAGTTCAATGCCGCCATAACCTCAATGAAGGAAGACGGCTCGCTGAACGCGCTGATCGCCAAGTGGGAAATCGGCGACGGCTTCTGATGACATTTGGATAGGGCGGAGGAGACCTTCGCCCTATCCTTGCTGACGTTCATGTTTTCCTTCTGCACCGACCCAAGCACGCTGCCCGACTGGCAGTGGATGGCCTGCTACCTGACCACAGGTAAGCACATTTCGATCTATTGGTCAGTGCTCACCGTCTTTCTCCTGCTTGCCATTACCGCGCCAACGGCGCTGGCCTTTGGCTTTGCTGGTGCATCGGCCGCCCGATCCCGGATCCTGCCCGTGTCATGGATCGGCCGTGGCTACATCGCGATTGTCCGCGGTGTGCCCGACATCGCGTTTTTCCTGTTTTTTGTCATCGCGCTGGATCAGGCCATCGAATACCTGCGACACCGCGCGCTATGCCCCGATTGGTCCGAACCTGTTCGGCAAGGCAACGACTTCGTGGTGTGCGCAGCTGCCAAGATGCCGCTCGGAACGGCTCCGCAATGGGTGCACGAAAGCTATGGGTTCGGACTGGCCGTGCTGACCTTTGCAATTGTCTTTGGCGCCTTTGCTGCCAACGTTCTTTTTGGTGCCATGCGTGCCGTGCCCAAGGCCCAGCTTGAGACCGCCGAAGCCTATGGCATGACCGCTCGACAAACATTCTGGCGCGTTCTCGTGCCCCAGATGTGGGTCTTTGCGCTGCCTGGTCTCTCCAACCTCTGGATGGTGCTGATCAAGGCCACGCCGCTCCTGTTCCTGTTGGGGGTCGAGGACATCGTGTATTGGGCGCGCGAATTGGGTGGAACCAAAACATCACGCTTTACCGACTATCCGCATGGGGATTGGCGGATGTGGTACTTCCTCGCCCTGTTGGTCTTCTACCTGATGTTCACCCGCGCGTCCGAGATTGTGCTGGAACGGTTGATGAACCGCCTCACCCGTGGACAGGCCACCACCGGTGGTGAAGCCCAGCGGAAGGCCCCCGCCTGATGTCCTGCGTGCAAACCATCATGGATTATGGACTACGCGCCATTGGTATCGGCGAACGCCTCTTGCCGCGTGACGACTTCACACTCTGCCAGCAGTTCACGCTGATTGGCTCCGGCATGATCTGGAACGTGTATTTCGGCGTCTTGGCGCTGGTTTGCGGCTTCTTCCTCGCCACGGCAGTGGCCATGGGCAAGAACGCGGCATCTCCGATGATACGCAAGCCAGCGGAATGGTTCGTGTTCATCTTCCGTGGATCGCCGCTGTTCATACAGTTCTTCTTTGCCTACTTCCTGTTTCTGCAACTCAAGGGCGTGAGCCCGTTCTTCGATCCGTTCACCGCCGCTTGGTTGGGCGCGTTGATCGTGCTGTTCCTGAACACGGCCGCCTACTCAGCTGAAATCTTCTATGGCGCTTTGAAATCCATCCCCAAGGGCGAGGTTGAAGCCGCCGATGCCTATGGCATGTCCGGCTGGCCACGCTTCAAACGGATCGTGTGGCCAACGATGCTGCGCCTTGCATGGCCCGCCTACACAAACGAGGCGATCTTCCTCTTCCATGCCACCACCCTTGTCTATTTCTCGGGCTTTCCAGCGTGGCAGCAACGCGGCGACGCGCTCTATTACGCGAACTACTTCGCAGACAAGACGTTCAACCCGTTCATTCCCTACCCGATCCTTGCGATGTATTTCATCCTGCTGACGCTGGTCATCATCGGACTGTTTGGACTGGTCAATCGCCACCTGAACCGGCACCTGCCCGCCAACACGCGTCAGAAAATGAAACTGCGCATGAACCTGGTCCGGTAACTCCATGCACAACTGGCTGGTCGATAACCCCGAAATCCGCGCCATCCGCGTGGCAGCCGCCGATCTGAATGGCGTGGCGCGCGGCAAACGTATGCCGGTGCGCTTTGCCGACAAGATCACCGACAGCGGCACGCGCTTTCCCATGTCGGTTCTCAATCTCGACATCTGGGGCGAAGATATCGAGGACAGCCCCCTTGTGATGGAGACCGGCGATCGGGACGGCGTATTGCGCCCGACCGAGCGCGGCTTTGTTCCAATGCCATGGCTGAACACGCCCACGGGGTTATTGCCGATCTGGATGTTTCACGAAGATGGCCGCCCCTTCATGGGCGATCCGCGCCATGCACTGGCGGACGTGCAGAACAGGTTTTCAGCCAAGGGCCTCACCCCGGTTGTCGCGGTCGAATTGGAATTCTTTCTGATCGACGACACCGGCAGCCGCCTGCGCGTGCCACCCTCCCCGCGATCCGGCAAGCGGCGCGTCGCGGGCGAAATCCTGTCCATGCGCACGCTCGACGCCTTCGACGACTTCTTTACCGAGCTTTATGACGCCTGCGAAGCGATGGACATCCCCGCCGACACCGCTATTTCCGAAAGCGGCCTTGGCCAGTTCGAGATCAACCTGATGCATCAGGCCGACGCACTGAAGCCGGCGGATGATGCATGGCTGTTCAAGATGCTGGTCAAAGGGCTGGCACGCAAACACGGCTTTGCCGCGTCCTTCATGGCAAAACCCTACCCGGACTATGCAGGCAACGGGCTGCACATGCATTTCTCGGTGCTGGACAAGGATGGCAAGAACATCTTTGACGACGGGACCGAGGCGGGCACAGACACCTTGCGCCATGCTGTGCAGGGGTGCCTTGCCGCCATGCCCGGCTCGATGCTGATCTTTGCGCCCCATGCCAATTCCTATGCCCGGTTGGTGCCGGATGCCCACGCACCCACCGGCATCGCATGGGCCTATGAAAACCGCACAGCCGCCATCCGTATCCCATCGGGCCCTTCAGCGGCCCGACGGATCGAACACCGGGTGGCCGGGGGTGATGTGAACCCGTATCTTTTGATTGCTGCCGTACTGGGTGCCGCACTGAACGGGATCGAGGACGTACAGGACCCGCCAGCGCCGATCACTGGCAACGCCTACGCACAGGATCTGGAACAGGTTCCCGGCACTTGGGAAGACGCCATGGCCGCCTTTGCCGACAGCCCGCATATCGCGCGTATCTTCGACGCAGAGCTGATCCGCAACATGGACATGACCAAGCGGCAGGAAGCCCGCTACATGGCCGAACTCACGCCGGACGAGCAGACGGAAATCTACCTCGACTCCGTCTAGGCGGCGCACTATCTTCGGCCCGTAACCCTCAGGTGATCCATGAAAATCGGCATTCTGCAAACCGGTCACGCACCCGACGAAGTGTTGGGAACGCTTGGTGACTATGACACCATGTTCGCCCGCCTACTCGACGGGCACGGCTTTGAGTTCGAAACCTTCGACGTGGTCGACATGGAATTCCCGGACGGCCCGGATGTGTGCGACGGCTGGCTGATCACCGGCTCCAAACACGGCGCGTATGAGGATCACCCGTTCATCCCGCCGCTCGAAGACCTGATCCGTGGCATCCACGCAGCAAGCCGCCCGATGGTTGGCATCTGTTTCGGCCACCAGATCATCGCGCAGGCCATGGGCGGCAAGGTCGTGAAGTTCGACGGAGGCTGGTCGGTTGGGCGACGGGAATACAACTACAAGGGCGAAACCCTTGCTGTGAACGCTTGGCATCAGGATCAGGTTGTCGAGGTCCCGGAAGGGGCCGAGGTCATCGCCTCGAACGATTTCTGCGAGAACGCGGCGCTGGTCTATGGCAACCGCATCTGGACGATACAGCCCCACCCCGAATTCGGCGCCGACATGGTGAATGCACTGGCCACGCATCGCGGTCCTGGTGTTGTGCCTGACCCGCTGCTGGACAAGGCCTGCGCGCAACTGGACGCCCCCATACACAGCCAAAAGGTGGCCGATGAAATGGCTGCCTTTCTCAAACAAGGGGCGCTGAGACATGTCTGATGACTGGATATCCAAGCTGCCGGACGCGGCACGTGTCTACCTGGAAGGCAAACGACTGGACGAGGTCGAATGCATCATCGCTGACCTGCCCGGCATCGCGCGGGGCAAGGCCGTGCCTGCATCGAAATTCGCAAGGCAGGACTACTTCCACCTGCCCGACAGCATCTTCTACCAGACCATCACCGGCGATTGGGGGGAGGCCGCGGACGAAGACGGGTTCATCGAAAAGGACATGATCCTGAAGCCCGACATGTCGACCGCAACGGCGGCGCCATGGACCGGCGACTGGACCCTTCAGGTGATCCACGACGCCTATGATCGCAAGGATCAGCCCGTGCCGTTCAGCCCGCGCAACGTGCTGAAACGCGTTGTGCAGCTCTACAATGACAGGGGGTGGAAACCGGTTGTGGCCCCCGAGATGGAGTTCTTCCTGATCGCGCGCAATCTGGATCCCGCACAGGAAATCAAACCCATGACGGGCCGGTCCGGCCGTCCGGCGGCTGCGCGACAAGCCTATTCCATGACCGCGGTGGACGAATTTGGCCCCGTGATCGACGACATCTATGACTTTGCCGAGGCGCAAGGGTTCGAGATTGACGGTATCACACAGGAAGGCGGCGCAGGCCAGCTTGAGATCAACCTGCGCCACGGCGATCCCGTCAAACTCGCGGACGAGGTGTTTTACTTCAAGCGCCTGATCCGCGAAGCGGCCTTGCGCCACGACTGTTTCGCCACCTTCATGGCCAAACCCATCGCGAATGAACCTGGAAGTGCGATGCACATCCACCATTCGATCATCGACATGGAAACCGGACAGAACATTTTCGTGGGACCACAAGACGGCGACACAGATGCGTTCTTCCACTTCATAGCGGGCTTGCAGAACCACCTGCCTGCAGCGCTTGCGGTCATGGCCCCGTTCGTCAACAGCTATCGCCGTTACGTGAAGGATCACGCTGCCCCCATCAATCTGGCCTGGGGCCGTGACAACCGCACAACCGGCATCCGCATCCCCCTGTCCGAACCACAGGCGCGGCGCGTCGAAAACCGGATCGCGGGCATGGACTGCAACCCGTATCTGGGCATCGCGGCGTCGCTGGCCTGCGGATACCTAGGACTTGTGCAAGAACAGCGCCCGACGGCCCAATTTCGCGGCGATGCCTATGAGGGCGACGGGGATATCCCGCGCGTGCTTGGCTCAGCCCTTGATCTGTTTGACGAGGCGACAGAGCTGCACAAGGTATTGGGCGAAGAGTTCGCTCGCGTCTATTCGATCGTGAAACGCGCCGAATATGACGAGTTCCTGCAAGTGATTTCCCCGTGGGAGCGCGAGCATTTGCTGCTGAACGTCTAACTGGCAACCCGGCCCTTCGGGGAGGATTTTTGGGAAACAGGGAAGATGGACCTTCTGACCGTCAATGATCAACCGGGGGCCTATCCCGACAGTTGGTATGCCGCGACATCTGACATTCCCCCCGCTCGCGCGCCACTGCAAGGGGACGTGCGGGCTGATGTGTGCATCGTCGGGGCGGGCTATACGGGCCTGTCCGCTGCCCTGCATCTGGCACAGGTCGGGCGCAAGGTTGTTGTGCTGGAAGCGCATCGCGCGGGCTTCGGAGCCTCCGGTCGTAACGGCGGGCAGCTCGGCACCGGCCAA
>NZ_JBYNDP010000016.1:0-46486 GCF_059783535.1 Tateyamaria sp.
TCCATCGTCGATGCGTTCCCGAACATCCGTGAAATCCGTGAACGCAATGCGCGTGAGCTGAAACCGCTTCTCGCACAGCCCGAAACGTCCCGCGCGGTTTTGGAAGAGGCTGGCGCCATCGGTCGGGAACAGGCGCAGGCGCGTGCCGGACGCGGGTCATTTGTGGATGCGGCAACGGTCATGCGGCGGCTGACCCGCGCCGGCAAACCCGCGCAACCCAAGCCCGAACCGACGGGCCGTATCTATCGCCGCAGTGCCCATGACAAGGGGATCGAAGTTGCCAAGAAAGGGCGCAAGATACAGATCGAGTTCGATGCAGGCATGTCTCGCGCCCAGCTTGAAGGCGCATTTTCAGCCTATCTCAAGGCCGAGTTCGACGCCTGATCTGAAAAATTGCCCATGGGCAATTCTGGCTCTGCCCGTGGAAATTGCCCATGGGCAACTTTTTGGGTGATGGACAATCTGACCGCTTGATGCAGCCAAAAATACGGTCACCGAGACAAGGTGGCTGCATGTCAGAACGGGGCTGGTATCCCCGCGCAAAACCGTCCAATTTCGGGAAAAAGAAACAACGGGAGGGTCGGCCATCGTCGATCTATGGGAGGGTTTGCGACACGCCTTTTGGCTGGTCGTCACGTTTGATGCAGAGCTGGCAGAGATTGCACTGCGTTCGCTGCGCGTCACCCTCACTGCGTTGGTGATCGCCTGTGTGATCGCCCTGCCCCTTGCCGCATTGCTGGCGGTCCGTCGCTTCCGCTGGAGGCGTGCGACCATTGCGATGCTGAACGCTTTAATGGGCCTGCCTCCGGTTGTTGTCGGGCTGATCGTCTACATCTTCTTGTCCCGCTCTGGCCCCTTCGGCGCGCTTGGCCTGCTGTTCACACCAACGGCCATGATCGTGGCGCAAGTCATCATCATTGTGCCGCTGATAGCGTCCATTGCGCACCAATCCTTGCGCGAGCTTTGGGCGGAATACCACGACCTCCTGATCTCCATGAACGTCACGCAGATGCAGAAGATGCGGACACTGCTCTGGGATGCGCGCAGGGCGCTGCTGACGGCCGCGCTGGCCGGGTTTGGCCGTGGGATCGGAGAGGTCGGCGCCATCATGATCGTGGGGGGCAACATCGACAATGCCACGCGCGTTCTAACGACGGCCATCGCGCTTGAGACGGGCAAGGGTGAATTCGCACTGGCGCTTGCGCTCGGGTTCGTCCTTATCGCACTGGCCCTGGGCGTGAACCTTGCGATCCACTGGATCGGCCAGACAGAGCGGGACAGCCGATGGTGACCGAACTCTTTCCCGTGACGCTCAAGGGGGCCGAAACGTCACGCCGTGGCAAGCGGCTGGTTGGGCCAGTCGATCTGTCTCTGGACGGGCAGGGGCTGTGTGTTGTTCTGGGGCCAAACGGGGCAGGTAAGACCACGCTATTGCGTCTCATGCATGGGACGGCGCGCCTGACAGGTGGTACCGTGCAATGGGCCTGCGATACTGACACGGCCCGCCACCATCAGGCCTTTGTCTTTCAGCGGCCAGTGGTTCTGCGGCGCACGGTTGAAGAGAACCTGACATACCCGTTGCGTTTGCGTGGCGTGGATCGAAAATCAGCCAAGGCAGCCGCCCAAACTTGGGCTGAACGGGTTGGGCTGGGCCCGCACCTGACCCGCCGTGCCATGGTCCTGTCTGGAGGTGAACAGCAGAAGCTGGCCATCGCCCGCGCACTGATCACCGATCCTGCACTGGTGTTTCTGGATGAACCGACGGCATCGTTGGACGGGCGCGCGATGCGCGAAATTGAAGCGATCCTGCTGCAAGCCAAAGCCGATGGAACGCGACTAATTTTGTCGACACATGACATGGGTCAAGCCAGGCGGATCGCGGATCAGGTAATTTTCATCCTAGGCGGCCAGGTTCACGAAACCGGCCCCGCGCAGGGGTTTTTTGATGCGCCGCAAACGCCCGAAGCACGGGCCTTTTTGAATGGAGACATCGTGGAATGAAAAAAACCCTGATACTGACGTTTTTGACGATTTTTGCCGCCGGGATTGCACATGCGGCAGATCAGATGCGCATGGCAGTAACAACGTCGTTCCACAATTCAGGGCTGGCTGACGTGTTGCTACCAGAGATCGCCAAGGACCTCGATCTTGAGGTGCAGTTGCTGGTGGTCGGAACGGGCCAGGCCATCAGGCTGGGTGAGGCCGGTGACGTGGATGCGATCCTCGTGCATTCCCGCACGGCCGAAGAGGCATTTGTGGACGGCGGCTATGGCACGCATCGACGTGAAATCATGTATAACGATTTCGTCTTCATTGGTCCCTCGGACGATCCGGCCGCGATTGCCAACGCTGAGACTGCGGCTGATGCCCTGAACAAGATCTGGTCCGCAAGTGCTGCTTTCGTAAGTCGTGGGGATGACAGCGGCACCCATAAGAAAGAGCTGAGCTTGTGGTCGGATGCAGGCTTGGACGCTGACACATTCGATGCGTGGTACAATGCCGTCGGTGCGGGCATGGGGGCAGCACTGAATACGGCATCTGGTTTGAATGCCTATGTGCTGTCAGACCGCGCAAGCTGGCTGAACTTCGGGAACAAGGGTGATCTGGCGCTGCTCTTTGCGGGCGATCCCGTTCTGTTCAACCAATACGCCTACCTGCCAGTGAACCCTGCACGGCACGATCACGTCAAAACCGATCTGGCATCAAAACTGGAGGAATGGTTGACATCCGAACGCGCGCAAATCCTGATCGACGGCTACACCATCGACGGTGAAACGCTGTTCGTCTTCAATGCAAAATAGGCTCTAACAAGGCTCTTTTGCTTCTTCTGACTAGAAATACCATGGGGAGAGTACGAGAGGGGTAACACCCCTCTCGTATCAGTCGGATTGGCCAAGCCAATTCGGAACAGGACTAGTGACCGTGATCCGTATCCCCGTGGACCGCGAACTGATCTAGCCCGGCGTCTTGCGGCTGGATGGTGCGATACGCTTCGCGCACGCCTGCTTCCGTCAACTCGCGCGCAACGGTCAGCAGCGTGTTGGGGTCGTGATCCTCGCACAGATCGATCATTTGCGACAGCTCCTCAGCCGCGACGGGCTGTGCCGCCTCGACAGATGGAGCGCCGTAATACGTCACGAAGTGCTGGGCCAGCAGGGCGGTCAGCGTCTCCAGTTCGGCCTGTTCCAGCTGCGTGACGGCCACAAAGGTCACGCGCCCGCCGGTTTCCAACCCGAACCATCCGTTGGCAAAGGCCTGGCGCGCCTTGCCGGTCAGGTCGCTTTCGCCCCAGTTGGAAAACTCGAACCCACCCGAGATGCACCATTCGCCCGTGCGGGCAGGGGAGGCGAACACGTTCATGTCGCTTTCGTCGAAATGGATCGCGCGTGCGAGTTTCATGATGGGTTCTCCAGCACGGCTGTAAGCGGAATCAAATGCGTTGTGTCGGTGTCGCGCAGAAGCATGCCAAACTCTTCGTCTACGCCCAGAAATGTCCCTCTTAGAGACTGATTTTCGGTCTCTTCCCCGATCCCATCAGCCAGGCCACGCCATTCTGAGTGCAAAGAGGCAGAGCCTTCATCCTCCCACCGGTTCAGCCAGTTCAGCGTGTGTCTCGACCAGGATTCAAGCAGCGTTGGTGGTGACACCTCTGCACAGCCTTCGGCAAACAGGGCCGTTTCGTCCGGGGTCAGGCCTGTGTCCTCGGATGCCGGGATCAGGGGGAGGTTGAAGCCGACGACGAGCCAATCCGGCACCGCTGTGGGCTCAGCTTCCGACGCCATGACGCGGAACCGACCGCAGCGCGCGCCATTAACGCGAATGCCGCCCCACCAATCCAGATGTACCGCCACCTCGGGCGGGGCCAGCGCGCCAAGTGCGTTCTGAAAGCCCACACCGCAGAGCGGCAGCATCGCAATGGCCTTGGACAAAGGCACTTCGGGCGCAAAGACCAACGCGGCTTCCATCTCTGCCGCACCCAATTTGTAAGAGATGAGGCCGGCATCACAGCCCAGCGTCGCCCGCATAACCGCATGGTCAAAGGCACCGTCCGGTGCTTCTTCGCCCCACATTAACGGGGGGAAGGTGACTTCGGCCGCGTCGCTCATGCTGCCCCCGCTGTGAAAAGTCCAGCGGCCACATCCTGAAACGCCTTGGCTTGCGGGCTGTCGGGTTGGCTGACAGTCACGGGTGCGCCGCCATCTGCGGCCAACCTGATCTGCAGATCCAGTGGCACTTCGGCCAGCAAGGGTACGTCCAATTTCTCGGCTTCTGCTTTGACCCCGCCGTGCCCAAACACGTGTTCCTCGTGCCCGCAGTTTGAGCAGATATGCGTGCTCATATTCTCGATCATCCCAACGATGGGCACGTGCAATTGCTGGAACATGTCCACACCTTTGCGCGCGTCCAAAAGTGCCACATCCTGCGGTGTAGAGACGATTATCGCACCGTCCACAACAAACTTTTGGGCCAATGTCATCTGCACGTCACCAGTGCCTGGGGGCAGGTCCACCAGCAGCACATCAAGCGCGCCCCATTGCACTTGGCTCATCATCTGCTGCAACGCACCCATCAGCATGGGCCCTCGCCAGACAACCGCCTGATCGTCGTTCATCATCAGGCCGATGGACATCATCGTGACGCCATGGTTGCGCATCGGCAGGATCGTCTTGCCATCGGGGGAGGCGGGGCGGCCAGACACGCCCAGCATGCGGGGCTGAGAGGGGCCATAGACATCCGCATCCAGCAGACCCACGCGCCGGCCCTGTTGCGCCAGTGCACAAGCGAGGTTGGCCGACACGGTGGACTTACCAACGCCGCCTTTCCCCGATGCGATCGCGAGAATGCGGTCAATGCCCGGGACCTTCTGTGGCCCTTTCGGGTCTGCAGGGCGCTGTGGTTTCAGATCAGGCGGCGGCGCCTTCTCCGTGTGGCCGGTCAGCACAATCGACACGTTCTCGATACCATCAAGCGCACCCACGGCGGCTTCGGCAGCGGCTTTCACACTTTCATAGGCGGTCGCCTGCGCCGGGTTGATCTCCATCACGAAGCGCACTGTGCCACCATCGACATTCAGCGCCCGCATGACGCCGGATGACACGATGTCACCCCCCGGCGCGTCGAGGCCCTTGAGGACCTCGAGTATTTCTTCTCTGCTGGTGCTCACGCGTCAGTCCTGTCCCTTGATCTCGCCGGTAACCTCGTGGGTCATGTCGAGCTCTTCGATGGTGATCGTCGCCTTGACCGCATAGGTTTTGCCGCCTGTCTCGGCGCTGCGCATCGCCTCTTCGATCGCCTGTTGCGAGGTCACGCCGACCTGCTTCAGGAACTTGCGCATGGACATGTTGAAATCGTCGCTCATGGGGCTTTGCCCTCCCTAACGTTGACGGATCGCGCCGGTGGGCCGTAGTCTGCCGTAATGCGCATCTTGGTTCTGATCTTGGCTTTGTTGCCGGGTTTGGCAATGGCCGATGACAAGCGGGTAGTGTTCTATGCTCCGCCCGCTTTGGTCGAGAGTGGCTTGATCAAGCACATTGCCCCGCGTTTTTCGCTGAAAACCCAAGTTAGGGTCGAAATTGCCGATGATCCTGCGGTTGCTGATCTGGTTCTGGGATCGGATGGGCGGGCATTGTTTTCTGGTTTGGGTCAGACTTGGCACATGGATCTGCGTGGTGACGGCAAGGGCGCTCAGCGCTTTGCCGACTGGCTGACATCGGATGTGGGCCGCCGCACGGTGCTGAGTTTTGAGCCGGACGGGGAGGCGTTGTTCACCGAGCCGCAGGTGCAGCAGCGCGTCGTGGCCGAGGTCGAGATGACGGGCGACGCCGTTGCAGGGCAGGGGGTGTCGTGGGCCAAGTGCGGGCGTTGTCATGTGACCGAGCGGGGCAAGGATAGTTTTGGCATTGGCTCGACCCCGAGTTTCTTTGTCATGCGCACATTCGAGGATTGGCAGTCGCGTTTTGCGGGTTTCTACACGTTGAAACCGCACGCGGCCTTTACCCAGCTGGAAGGTGTGACTGACCCGTTTCCCATCGACCGCCCGTCGCCCATCGCGCCCATCGAACTGACGCTCGATGACCTTGAGGCGATCCTGGCCTATGTGGCTGTGCTGGACCCTGCCGATCTGGGCAAACCGCTCGAACATCAGTGATCGCGCCGCTTTGACAGGTAGTCATCTGTGGTGCGGACGCGGGGACGTTCGCCACCCTGGAACGGGTTGTCGTCCGCATGGAACTGTGCCGTGACCCGGCAATTGTCACACATCTGGATCATCCGCAGCTTGTCGCCCGAGAACATCGCGTGATCCTTGAGCTTGTCGGTGATGCGGTCGATGGCGGATTTGGAGCCAAAGAGCGCGCCGCATTCGATGCAGGGGAAGGGTTCTTCCTCGTTCAGCACCTCTTGGCGCAGGGCCGCGTCTGTCAGGTCGAAGCGCGGTTCGTAGGTGATCGCGTCCTCCGGGCAGATATTGGCGCAGAGGCCGCATTGGAGGCAGGCGTCTTCCTGGAACCTGAGCTGTGGTTTGTCCGAGTTGTCGCCGAGCGCGCCGGAGGGGCAGAGCGAAACGCAGGACAGGCAGAGGGTGCAGGCATCGGTGTCGACCAGCACCGCCCCGTAAGGCGCGCCATCCGGCAGTGCGATTCTGTCGGTGTCGGGGTGCAAGGCCTTGGCTGCCTGCCGTGTGATCTGCCGCCGTGTGCCCATGGGCCGCACGGGCGTAGCGACGGGGGCAGGGGCCTCGGACCCATACAGTGCGTCGCTCATTGCGTCGGGGTCGGGGGTGTCGAGCAGCGCGGCATTTTCGTCGCCAGCGATGGCGTTGGTCAGGGAAATTTGTGTCTCTAATGCAGGGATATCCGCCTTGGGACCGGGCAGGAGTGTGACCGACGCGAAACCAGCGGCCAGGGCAGCCACCGCCTCGGCATGACCAAACGCGCCAATGGCTGTCATCTCCAACGGAACCACGTCCGCAGGCAATCCACGGCCGTGGCGGGCGGAGAGGCGCACCATTTCGGCCCCGTGAGCGTCGTGGACGAGCAGGCGCGGAGCGTTGCCGCCTGCGTCGAGATATGCCTTGGCCATGGTCTGCACGCGCCGCATGGTCAGATCGACTGCAGGCGCGTCATAGGTGATCGCACCGGATGGGCAAGTGGCCGAGCACGCCCCGCAGCCTGCGCAAATCATCGGGTCGATCGCCACATGTTCCCCGGCGGATTTGATGGCGCCGGTCGGGCAAAGGTCGAGGCAGTTGGTGCACCCGGTCTGCTCGGCCCGGGAATGGGCGCAAAGCAGGGGCGTGGTTTTGACGTAAAGCGTCTTTTCGAACGTGCCGGTCAGGTGGGAGGCCGCCATGATGGCCGCAGCGACGCCGGGGGCATGCCCCGGCTCGGCCCGCAGGTAGCCGTCGCGCTTTTCATGCGCCGGGAACAGGGGCGTGTCGCCGCGCAGGTCGAGGATGATGTCGCATTGCGACCGGGCACCGTCCTGCGGGTCGGTGAGGGTGAAGGCCCCGCGTCCGCCCGGGTTCACTTGTTGCAGGGCGTCTATGACCACGTCGAAGCCGCCAAAAGCGCCCGAGGCGCGGCGCAGCTTGCCCACGACGACGTCGAAATCGCGGGTGTCCGGGATATCGCTGCCATCCTCGATCAGCACGGTAATGCCCAGATGGTCCTTGAGTTGGGTTGCGGCCTCCAGCGCCACCTCTGCAGGCCCGAGGATCAGGCACAACCCTTCGCTGATCAAATCCAGCGTCTTTTCCGGCTCGGATGGCAGCATGGCGTCCGCAATGAGTGCGGACATTTTGGGCAGTTTCGGGGCGGTATCGTCACTCCACCCGGCACGGTCGCGCAGGTCTAGAACGGGTGGGGCAGTGCGGTCCAGACCCTCTGCCAGCTCCTCGAAAACGCGGGCTTCCTGGATACAACAAAAAACTACATCCGGGTCCGACAGGGCGGCTTCGGCCTGGGCCAACTGGGTGGTGCAGAGGGCCGAACAGGGGGGTCGCACGTCCAGTCCGGTGGCTTCGGACAGCCCCTTGGCGTCGATGGTCTGGGTGCCCAAACAATCACATGTTATCAGAGATTTGACCACGTATTCCTCCCTTGCGGCAGGGCTGTTTTTTACCCCCTGTCCGCTTGCGTCGCGGCGCCAGCCTAGACTTGATTCGTGGTGCTTCACAAACCGTTTTCAAGCCAGCGGACCATGCGGAAGGGCATGGAAAACGCTCAAGTGATTCGTGATTCGGTACACCGTCGTATTCCCGAGCGAAACGCTCGAATTAGACATTTAGTCCCTTTAACGCGGCATGCCCCGGACAGGCTGGCCAAACTGCCTTTGCGTCAATCGGATACGCAAAAACCCGCAGAAGAACCTTCTCGAATGATTTTTTTGGCAGTTTGATGATTTCAAGGGAGGACATAGGGTGATCCGAAACCCCGACCAGTACCAAACCATGCCTCTGGGCGTTGTTTTACGACGACTGCCTGGCGTGACTCGTTGGGCCTCCTACAGTTGGAAAGCCGTTGCCGTTCTGCCCGGCGCTGGGTCTGCCGAATGGCAGGAGATGCGTCGCGAAGGTGAGGCGGTCGAGTACCATGCGGCCACGCTGCCGTTGGAACTGCACGGCGCCGAGACCGAGGCATACTTGCATGGCTTGTCTGCGGCGGAGCCTGCGATCTACGTGGTGATGCGCGAATGCGGGGGTGACCAGCCGCTTGAGGTCGTGCTTGTCACCGCGTCGCCCTATGAGGCACAGGATTACACCGACAGCGGCGAAGAGATTGTTGAGAAAGTGCCGATGCCCGCTGGTCTGATGGCGTGGGTGCAGGGCTTTGTCACAGACTTCCACCAGGACGAAGCCTTCATCAAACGCAAGCGCGACAAGAAGCGGACCGACCTGACGCAGGATGGCATTGGCGATCCGCGCATTGCGACTTCCGCGGACATCTATGCGTCGCCCGCACGGCAGCGGAGGCGGGTGCATTGAGTAGCGGGCGTGATTTCTGGTCCCGGCGGCGTGCCGGGGTAGAGGCCGAAGAGCAGGTGCTTGAGGCCCGTGTGGCCGAGGCTGAAGTTGCCAAGCTGGAAGAGCGCCCGGATGAAGAGCTGTTGGCGGAGTTGAACCTGCCGGAGCCTGAGGATTTGGACAGCCCGGATGCGGTCCGCGATTTCCTGAAGGCTGAGTTGCCTCAGCGGCTGAAGACCCGCGCCTTGCGCCGTTTGTGGCGCTTGAACCCGATGCTCGCCAATCTGGATGGGCTGGTGGACTACGGCGAGGATTATACCGACGCTGCCATGGTCATCGAGAACATGCAGACCGTCTATCAGGTGGGCAAGGGCATGGTGACCGCGTTTCTTGAGGATGAGGAAGACGAGGCGGAGGCCGTCGAAGAGGTCGAAGAGATTGAGGCAGAGGAAGAAGAGGCTCCGCTGATTGCGGAAGCTGAACCTGTTCCGCTGCCAGATCCTGAACCCGAACCAACCGCGATGCCGCAGCGCCGGATGCGGTTCGCTTTTGATACAGCATGATGGAAGACAAGACCGTGACAGCCGCCGAAGACATTCAAATCGCCGACATGGATCGCGCCCGTGCGGACCTTTACAACTTCCTTGGCGCATTGCTGGCCGGACCGCCGGACGAGATGCTGCTCGCGCAGACAGCGGGCCTGACCGGCGATGATACTGATCTGGGACAAGCTATTGGCACATTGTCGAAGCTGGCGCGCGTGACCAAGCCCAAGGCGGCAGAGAGTGAGTTCAACAAGCTGTTCATTGGTCTGGGGCGCGGCGAGCTGCTGCCTTTTGCCAGCTACTATCTGACTGGGTTCCTGAACGAAAAGCCGCTGGCGTTGCTGCGGCAGGACATGCTGGCCAAGGGCATGCAGCGGTCCGAGACCGTGTTCGAACCCGAAGACAGCATTGCCAGCCTGATGGAGATGATGGCGGCCATGATCGTGGGCCGCTTTGGCACGCCGGCCGACATCACGGCGCAAAAACAGTTCTTCAACAAGCATATCGGCCCATGGGCCGAACACTTCTTTACCGATCTCGAAGAGGCCAAGACGTCCGTGTTCTACACGCCCGTCGGCACTGTGGGTCGGATTTTCATGTCTGTGGAGGCGGAAGCCTTCCGGATGAGCGGCGCCGAGTGATTGGCGTCATCAAGGGGGCGGGCAACTGCCCCACAACATCGAGAGGAGACTTGTCGATGAGCAAGAAAGAAGACGGTGCATCGCGCCGCGACTTTCTGAAGCTGGCCGGAACCACGGCGCCAATTGCGGCGGTGGCGGTTGCGACCGGTGCGCAGCAGGCAGAGGCGGCTGAACCGGATCTGACCTCGGAGAAGATGCAGGATACGGCGCACACCCGCGCGTATTTTGACAGCGCCCGTTTCTAGACAAACGGGGAAGGGAGAGCCGCGCCCGGGAATAAGCCCGGACGAGGCAGGAGATCAGCGACTGGTTGCGTGACGCCCGACTGCTGAGAGCCAAAGGAAGCCAAGCGAGTGACCTGCTCAGGCAGGAAGCAAGCAAGGGAGATGCAACATGCTTAGGAAAAAGACCAACGGGGTTGCGCGACGCCCCCAGCGGACAAGTATCCTGACTGAAGCGGCGAATGCTTCGGTAGACCGGCGTGCGTTCTTACGCGGGTCGGGACTGGTGATTGGGGGCCTGTCGGCCATTGCCGCCACGGGCGGGACCGTCACCCAGGCCAGCGCTGCCACGGCGGCAGCGGGCAAGGTAGATTTGAAGAAATCGGTGTGCACGCACTGTTCGGTCGGATGTACGGTCGTGGCAGAGGTGCAGGACGGTGTATGGACGGGGCAGGAGCCCGGCTGGGACAGCCCGTTCAACCTGGGCGCCCACTGCGCCAAGGGCGCATCGGTTCGCGAGCACGCCCACGGCGAGCGCCGCCTCAAGTACCCGATGAAGAAAGAAAACGGGGAATGGAAGCGCATCAGCTGGGAGCAGGCGATCGACGAGATCGGCGGCGGCATGATGAACATCCGGGAAGAAAGTGGCCCGGACAGCGTGTACTGGCTGGGATCAGCCAAGCACAACAACGAACAGGCGTACCTGTTCCGCAAGTTCGCGGCCTACTGGGGCACGAACAACGTGGATCACCAGGCGCGTATCTGTCACTCGACCACTGTTGCGGGTGTTGCGAACACATGGGGCTACGGCGCCATGACCAACAGCTACAACGACATCCATAACTCCAAGGCAATCTTTATCATCGGCGGCAACCCGGCTGAGGCACACCCTGTGTCCCTGCTGCACCTGCTGCGCGCCAAGGAGCAGAACAACGCCCCCGTCATCGTGTGTGACCCGCGCTTTACGCGCACTGCAGCACATGCGGATGAGTATGTGCGCTTCCGTCCCGGCACCGACGTGGCGCTGGTCTGGGGTATTCTGTGGCACATCTTCGACAACGGCTGGGAAGATCAGGAATTCATCCGCACCCGCGTCTGGGGCATGGACCAGATCAAGGAAGAAGTGGCCAAGTGGACGCCCGAGGAAGTCGAGCGTGTCACTGGCGCACCCGGTTCGCAGCTCAAGCGCGTTGCCCGGACCATGGCCAACAACCGCCCCGGCACCGTGATCTGGTGCATGGGTGGCACGCAGCACACCAACGGCAACAACAACACCCGTGCCTATTGTGTGCTTCAACTGGCCCTTGGCAACATGGGCACCAGCGGCGGCGGCACCAACATCTTCCGCGGCCACGACAACGTGCAGGGTGCAACGGACCTTGGTGTTCTGTCTCACACGCTGCCCGGCTACTACGGTCTGTCGGCGGGTGCATGGGGTCACTGGGCCCGCGTTTGGGGTGAAGACCCTGAATGGCTGGCTGGACAGTTTGCCACGACCACTGGTGTCGACGGTAAGGAAAAGGCGCTGCAAAACCTCAGCGGTATTCCTGTCTCGCGCTGGATCGACGGCATCCTCGAAGATCCGGAGAACATGGACAATCCGAACAAGGTGCGTGCCATGGTGCTGTGGGGTCACGCGCCCAATTCGCAGACCCGCATGGTCGAGATGAAGAAGGCGATGGAGCAGCTGGATATGCTGGTTGTCATCGACCCCTTCCCAACCGTCTCTGCCGTGCTGCATGACCGGACCGATGGTGTGTATCTGTTGCCGGCAACGACGCAGTTCGAAACCCGTGGCTCGGTCACGGCGTCGAACCGGTCGATCCAGTGGCGGGAAAAGATCATCGACCCGCTGTTCGAGAGCAAGCCTGATCATGAGATCATTGCCCTCTTTGCCCAGAAGTTCGGCTTCCACGACCGCATCTTCCGCAACATCAAGTTGGAGGAGGACGGCCTGACGCCGGAACCCGAAGACACGCTGCGCGAGATCAACCGTGGTATGTGGACGGTTGGCTATACCGGTCAGTCGCCTGAGCGGATCAAGAAGCACATGGCGAACCAGCACACGTTCGATCGGACGACGCTGCAAGCCATTGGTGGTCCGGCAGATGGCGATTACTATGGTCTGCCATGGCCCAGCTGGGGCACACCCGAGATGAACCACCCGGGAACTCCGAACCTGTACGACATGTCCAAGCCCGTGGCTGAAGGTGGTCTGACCTTCCGCGCACGCTTTGGCGTCGAGCGGGACGGTGACAACCTGCTGGCCGAAGGGGTCTATAGTGTGGGCTCGGAAATTCAGGATGGATACCCTGAATTCACGATGCAGATGCTCATGGACCTTGGCTGGGACGGTGATCTCACGGACGAGGAACGCGCTGCGATTGATGCGGTTGCGGGGCCTGACACCAACTGGAAGACCGACCTGTCGGGCGGTATCCAGCGGGTGGCGATCAAGCATGGCTGTGCGCCCTTCGGGAACGCCAAGGCCCGCGCGGTCGTCTGGACCTTCCCCGATCCGATCCCGGTGCACCGCGAGCCGCTGTACACCAACCGCAGGGATCTTGTTGCGGATTATCCGACATACGAGGACCGTCACGCCTACAGGCTGCCGACCTTGTATGCGTCGATCCAGAAACAGGACTTTTCGAAGGACTACCCGATCATCCTCACCTCCGGCCGTCTGGTCGAATATGAGGGCGGCGGGGACGAGACCCGTTCGAACCCGTGGCTGGCCGAGCTGCAGCAGGACATGTTTGTCGAGATCAACCCGCGCGACGCCAACAACCTTGGTGTGCGGGACGGCAGCCAAGTCTGGGTCGAAGGACCCGAAGGCGGCAAGGTCAAGGTTATGGCAATGGTCACCAACCGGGTGGGCGAAGGCGTGGCCTTCATGCCCTTCCACTTTGGCGGTCATTTCCAGGGTGAGGATCAACGCTCGAAATATCCCGAGGGTGCCGATCCATACGTGTTGGGCGAAAGCACAAACACCGCCCAGACCTATGGCTACGATTCAGTAACCCAGATGCAGGAGACCAAAGCGACTCTCTGCAAAATCTGGACAGCGTAAGGAGGAAACGACATGGCATTAGGAGGACAGGCGAGAGCCAAGTTCCTATGCGACGCCGAGCGCTGCATTGAATGCAACGCCTGTGTCACGGCCTGTAAGAACGAGCATGAAGTGCCCTGGGGCATCAACCGCCGCCGCGTGGTCACCATCAATGATGGTGATCCCGGCGAACGGTCGATTTCCGTGGCCTGTATGCACTGTTCCGATGCACCTTGCATGGCGGTCTGCCCGGTAGACTGCTTTTACCAGAACGAGGAAGGGGTGGTTCTGCACTCCAAAGACCTCTGCATCGGGTGTGGTTATTGCTTCTACGCGTGCCCCTTCGGCGCGCCGCAATTCCCGCAGGCGGGCAACTTTGGCAGCCGCGGCAAGATGGACAAATGTACCTTCTGCGCCGGTGGCCCCGAAGAGACCCACTCGACCGCCGAGTTCGCCAAATACGGACGCAACCGGATCGCCGAGGGCAAGCTGCCCATCTGCGCCGAGATGTGTTCGACGAAGGCGCTGCTGGCCGGGGATGGCGACGTCGTGTCGGCCATCTACCGCGAGCGCGTGGTGGCCCGGGGCTTCGGATCGGGCGCCTGGGGCTGGGGTTCAGCCTACGGCCGTCAGGACGGCTGAGTGCAGCTTAGGCTAAAAAAAAGGGGAGGCCCTGATCGGGCCTCCCCCATCAGGCGCGGATTACTGCGCCCGTTGACATATGAGTTCAAGCCGAGGGCGATACGTGCGCGTCGGCATTCGCCCGTTTGTGCACGCCCCGCTGACCGTGATCGGCGCACTGCCACGCACAATGGCGCGATGACTTTCGTCAAAGACCATGTCGGAAGGGCAACCACCAGAGGTCCCGTTGGCGCATGCGGTGTTGATGCTTTGGCCCCATCCCAGACAAACGGCGTCCAGCGCGTCGGGATCGAAGCTGTCGTACAGTGTGAACCCCGCAATCGCATTGCGCGACCCGTTGAACGTCTGGGTTTGCGTGCCGCCCGGTCCCGTGATCCGAATCCAGTTGATCCCTTCGGCACAAGAAGCCGTTGCATTCCAGCGGATCGAACGCTGTTCGGTATAGCCGTTGCCCGCCGGGTCGGTCCGTTCCCAAACGTGGTCTGCGGGGTCGCCGCCCTGTCCTGCAATCGGGCGGACATTCATCGTCACGACATGGTCCGCCTGTGGTTGCCTGAGCACAATGAAACCGGGGGAGCTGGAGGGCGGCTGCGCCTCTTCTCCGACGGCAATATGGTTATCAGCAATGGCCGGAAACGGCATCATTGCGGCGAGACAAATGGCAAATCGAAATCTGGTTCGCATCTGAACACTCCTAAAGAATTGGCTAGTCAAAAAAATGCGCGCCTGAATAAAGTTGGCGCGTCTAACCGTAACATGAGCGTGTTATCGGCCATATGCGGGTATTCACTACCCGGACCCATGGCGTCGCTCTTTCCCAGGAATGTCATCTCATGAGACTGATCTTGGCGATCTGTATCGCATTTGCGTTTTCCGTTTTCCAACCGGTCCCGACGGCCGCACAGGAGACTGCTCCGGCGTCTGACCGGTCTGCTACAGGCGGGGCGCAGACGCTTGAGGACATCATGGCCCGTCAGCGCGGAGAAGAGGTTGCGCCCAAGACCGGGGATGCTGCCGGAAACGCGCGTGATCTTTCTGGACAGTTGGGGACGCTGGGTGGTGCGTCGGACCCCGACCTGTGGCGTGCGCTGCGCTATGGGTCGGCTGACATCACGGTTTCATCCGGGGGTGAGGTGGCTACTGTACTGGTGCAGGACGGCGGCATGGGTTGGCTTGAGTTTCGCAAAGGTCCGCTCGCCACATATGGCGGCTATCTGCTGCTGGGCACCATTGCACTGTTGATTGTGTTTTTCCTTCTGCGCGGCAAGGTGAAGCTGGATTATGAAAAGACTGGGCGAACCGTGACGCGCTTCAAGACCTTCGAGCGCGCTGCCCATTGGCTGTTGGCAGGGTCATTCATTCTGCTGGGCATCACCGGTCTGCTGACACTGTTCGGTCGCATGTTCATTGCGCCGTACATTTCCAAGGAATTCAACGCGACCCTGCTGATGGTGTCTAAGTACATCCATAATAACGTCGCCTGGGCATTTATCGTGGCGTTGGTAGCGGTGTTCGTGATGTGGGTCTGGCACAACATTCCGAACCGCAATGACATCACGTGGTTCGCACAGGCCGGTGGCATTGTGGGGTCCAAGCACCCGCCAGCCAAGAAATTCAATGGTGGGCAGAAGATCATCTTCTGGTCGGTGATCCTGCTGGGCGGGTCGATCTCGCTGTCAGGTGTGTCTCTGCTCTTCCCCTTTGAATTCCCGATGTTCATGAAGACCTTTGACCTGATGCGCAGCGTTGGGATCGAGAGCTTGCCCATCTATGGTCCACTACCCACGGCAATGGCCCCGCATGAAGAGATGCAATACGCCCAAGCCTGGCACGCCATCGTTGCCTTTGTCCTGATGGCTATCATCATTGCTCACATCTATATCGGCTCGGTCGGGATGGAGGGCGCTTATGACGCCATGGGATCGGGTGAAGTGGATGAGGCCTGGGCCCGGCAGCACCATTCGCTGTGGCTCGAGGAGTTGGAAGAGAAGGGCAAGGCAGCACCCAAAGATGCGACGCCTGCTGAGTAGCCTGCTCCTGTGCCTCGCGCTGCCCGCATGGGCGCAGGACTTCACCACCTACAAAGGGCATGGCGGGCCGGTCATGGGTCTGGTCGTGAACAAAGATGGTACGTTGGCCTCTGCCAGCTTTGACAACTCTGTCGGTGTTTGGGACGGCCAAGTGCCCGAGTGGTTGGAAGGGCATGATGCCGCTGTGACCGCAATTACCGAAGATATGAACGGGGTGCTGGTTACGGGTGGCGATGACTTTGGCGTCTGGCACTGGGGCGACAGCCCGCGCAAGATCGGGCAACACAAGGGCAAGGTCACATCGCTTGCAGCGTCCCCTGATGGGTCGGTGATCGCTGCCGGTTCGTGGGATGGCGATATTGTGTTGTGGCCTTTGGGGGCAAGAGAGCCTGAGACGCTGCCCTATCCAGGTGCCGGTGTGAATGCGGTGGCTTATTCCGCCGATGGCGCCTTCCTTTATGCGGCCACCTCTAAGGGCGATGTGTTGCGCTATGATATGGCGACCCGAGACACGCCGCGCCCACTGGTGCGCCATGGGTTTGGCGTGAATCGCCTTGTCGTGGGGGACGGCTGGCTCGCCTATGGCGCGGTCGATGGCGGCACGCGCGTCATTGATGCCGAGACAGGCGAGGCGCTGCATGACTTCACCCTTGATCGCCGCCCGATCCTGTCGATGGAGCATCACGTGCCGACCGGACAGCTGGCCATCGGGGATGGCGAGGGTCATATCATGATGGTGGACACCAAGGCGTGGCGCATCTCCCGCGACTTTCGCGCCATGCGGCAAGGGCCGGTCTGGGCGCTGGCCTTTTCGCAGGACGGTACAATCATTCATGCCGGTGGCATTGACGACGTGATCTATGCCTGGCCCGTGGCGCTGCTGGATACCTATGATCCGGCGGGCGGCGATACGCGCAGCTTCCTGCGCGACGCCGAAACGATGAGCAATGGCGAGCGGCAGTTCATGCGCAAATGTTCGATCTGCCACAGCCTTGAGAACGGGCCGTCACGCAAGGCGGGGCCGACTCTGCATGGTGTGTTTGGACGCAGGGCAGGGGTGGTGCCGGGGTATAGGTACTCGTCAACGCTCGACGGGTCTGCAATTATCTGGGACGACACGACCATCGATGCCCTCTTTGACGAGGGTCCCGATCACTATATCCCCGGGTCCAAGATGCCTATGCAAGTGATCGCCGGGGCGCAGGACCGGGCGGACCTGATCGCCTTTCTGCGGACGGCCACACAAAAGGAGTGAACCATGAAAGCCATGATGCTGGGCTTTGCCGCATTGATCGTGATTTCCGTGGGTTCGTATTTCGCGCTGCAAGAGTTGGGTTTTTCATCCGAAGATCGCGGTTCAGGCGATGCGGTGAGGCTGGACTGATCCCATGAATGCGCCCCACAAATCCACGCCGGACATCTATGGCACTTCGCTGGCGGGTGCCTCGGTCTTGGTGATCGATGATGAGCCGGGGATGCGCCATTTCCTGACCAAGACGCTGGAAACGCGGGTCAAGCGGGTGGATGCCGTGGGCTCTCCCGCGCAGGCAACCAAGGCACTGGACGAGGCGCAATATGATCTGGTGATCATCGACAACCTGATGCCGGGCGGTACCGGGCTGGACTGGATGACCGAGCAAAAGCGCAAGGGCCTGTTTGCTGACGCGATCCTGATCACCGCCTATGCCGATCTTGAGACAGCCATTGCGGCCTTGCGCGCTGGGGTTAGCGACTTCGTGTTGAAACCCTTCCGCGCCAACCAGATTCTGAGCGCCGTGGCCCGCACACTGGACCGTAAGTATCTGAAGCGCGACAACACCTTGCTGCGCCGCGAGCTGTCCAGCGGCAATGGACATGGCAAGCTGTTGGGCAATTCCGAACCGATGGAAGACGTGCGCGCGATGCTGGCGCGGCTCGCCCCCCTGCCCACGCCTGTCTTGTTCACCGGGGCCAGTGGAACGGGCAAGGAAATGGCAGCGCGTCATTTGCATGATCTGTCAGATCGGGCCGAAGCGCCCTTTGTCCCTGTGAACTGCGCAACCATCCAGCCTGATCGTTTTGCCGAGGAACTGTTCGGTGTGGTTGAGGCAGAAGACCGTCTGAAACCCGGCCTGTTGCTGCTGGCCGATGGGGGCACGCTGCTGCTGGATGAGATCGCGCAGATGCCAGAAACGGTGCAGGCCGCGCTGTTGCGCGTGCTTGAGGACAAGAAAGTGCGCCCGGTCGGGGCGGAGCGTGAGATCCGGCTGAACGTGCGATTCCTGTTTGCCACCAATGACGACATCGAGGCGGCTGTGGAGGCTGGTCGGTTCCGGGCAGACCTCTATCACCGCATCCACGTCGTCAAGATTCACATGCCGCCGCTCACGGATCGGATGGAGGATATCGTTGAGCTTGCTGCCCATTTCATGGAACAGTTTTCTGCGTCTCTTGCCATGCCTTCGCTGGATCTGGATGAGGAAACACTGCTGAAGCTGCGCCGTTATAGCTGGCCCGGCAATGTGCGAGAGTTGCGCAACCTGATCGAACGGTCGGTCATCCTTGGAGCGCTGCCCGAGGAGTTTTCGGGTGGGGGCAGTGTGACCGGGGCGCAGGCGATCGAGAATCTGGATCTGGTCGTACAGCGCCACATCCTGCGGATGCTTGACCTGTGCGGAGGCAACCGGGCCGAGGCGGCGCGTCGTCTGGGTGTGTCGCGCAAGACAATCGACCGGAAGATGGCGGCGTGGTCGGAGTGAGGGGTTGCGCAATTGTGAACCGCGCGTACCGCGACGTAGGGCTAAAGTCGCATATATAGGTAGGGGACAGGGCGCTATCGTAACCAGGCAATAGAGGAGGAATGTGCAATGGCATGGACAAAACCCAAGGCCCGCGAAGTGAAGTGCGGCATGGAAATCAACATGTATGGCCCGGGTGAAGACGATGATCGTGGCGCCGAGCGCGACGTAATCTAAGCCAACCTTATTACATGAGACTGATTGTTCTTGGGGCAGCCGCCGGAGGGGGGCTGCCCCAATGGAATTGTGGCTGCCGCAATTGCACGGATGCACGCGCGGGGATGATCCCGCGCATGACACAGTCTTCTGTTGCTGTGTCGCTGGATGGGCAGGCTTGGGTCGTTCTGAACGCCTCGCCGGATATCCGTGCACAGGTTGATGCGTGCCCTCAGATGCACCCGCGTGCACTGCGTGGATCGCCGATTGCATCGGTGATCCTGACCAATGGCGACATTGATCACATTGCGGGGCTTCTGACCTTGCGGGAAAAGACGGCGTTTGATGTCTACGCAACGTCGGCAGGACTGGACATCTTGCGCAGCAATTCAGTCTTTGGCGTGCTGGATCCAGACCTTGTGGCGCAGCATCGGGTGTCGCTTGAGACGCCCTTTGAACCGGTACCGGGATTGACGGTGACGCCCTTTGCCGTTCCGGGGAAGGTGGCGTTGTTCCTCGAAGGGGGCACGCTCAATCTCGAGGAAGTTGGGGAGCAGACTGTTGGTCTGTTGTTGGACAGCGGATCGGCGCGGGCGGCCTACATCCCCGGATGTGCGGCGATCCCTGATTGGCTGATTGACCGCCTGGACGGGGTGGACTTGCTGCTGTTTGACGGAACCGTATGGAACAATGATGATATGCAACGCACTGGCACCGGAGAAAAGACGGGCGCGCGGATGGGGCATGTGCCGTTGAACGGTGAGTTGGGGAGTCTGGCGCGTTTGTCAGAAGTGGCCGGGCGCAAGGTGTTTATTCACATCAACAACACCAACCCGATCCTGCAACCTGACAGCCCCGAGCGGGCGGAGGTTTTGGGCAAGGGGTGGGACATCGCCTTTGACGGGATGGAGATCACGCTGTGACCGCCCCGCCCGACAGTCTGGAGGTGTTTGAGGCGCGTCTGCGTGCCGTTGGCGACGCGCAGTATCATGACAAGCACCCGTTCCATCACTTGTTGCACTCGGGTGGTTGCACCCCTGATCAGGTACGGGCTTGGGTGATTAATCGATACTATTACCAGACGCGTATCCCGATGAAGGATGCAGCATTCATGTCCCGCGTGTCTGATCCCAATCTGCGCCGTACGTGGCGATCGCGGATCGAAGATCACGATGGATCTGCGCCGGGGGAGGGTGGCATTGCACGCTGGTTGAAGCTGGCGGAGGGCGTTGGGTTGGACCCAGACTATGTCGCGTCCGAGGTGGGGATATTGCCTGCCACACGCTTTGCCGTGGATGCTTATGTGCGCTTTGTGCGGGATGAGCCGCTGCTGCCCGCTGTCGCTTCTTCGCTTACCGAATTGTTCGCTCCGGCCATCCACAAGAACCGGATTGCGGGACTTCTGGAGCATTATGATTTCGCGAACAGTGAGACGCTGTCTTACTTCCAGAACCGGCTGACCGAAGCGCCGAAGGACGTGGCATTTGGTCTACAGTGGGTGATGGATCATGCCGTCACGAAAACGGATCAGGATGCTGCGGTCCGTGCGCTGACATTCAAGACCGAAGTGCTTTGGGCGCAGTTGGATGCGCTTTGGTCGGCCTATGTTGAACCGGGCCGCATCCCTCCCGGCGGATGGCAGCCGGGTGAAGGGCTGGCGCCATGACGGGGGCCGACGTGCCCTTTCTGCCGCGCGGCGTGCGCACGCAATTTGATGCGGTGCGCAAGGTTGATGTGCTCTTGGGACCCGAACGGGTTTTGGTTTTGGATCAGGTGGGTACTGCTGTGCTGGGTCGACTGGATGGGGTGGCGAATCTTGACCAGATCTCCGCCGATTTGTCGGCTGTGTATGACGCGCCGGTGGATGTGATCGCGCCCGATGTGATCGCGTTTGTCGAGGATTTGCGGGACAAGGGGATGGTGCATGTCCATCCGCGTTGATCCCCCGATGGCGATGTTGGCCGAGCTGACGCATCGCTGTCCGCTGGCCTGCCCCTATTGTTCCAACCCGACCGAGTTGTTGGCCAAGGAAACGGAGCTGAGCACCGAGGCGTGGGCAGATATCTTTCTGCAGGCGGCAAAGCTGGGTGTCTTGCAGCTTCATCTATCGGGGGGTGAGCCCGCGTCGCGTCGGGATCTGGTTGAGCTGGTGGCCGCCGCGCGTGAGGCGGGGCTGTACACCAACCTCATAACCTCGGGCATCGGTCTGAACGAGCGTCGTTTGCAGGCGCTGGATGCGGCTGGGTTGGACCATGTGCAGCTGTCTTTGCAGGGCGTAACGGCGGCAATGGCTGACCGGATTGGCGGGTACAAGGGTGGCTTTGATCGCAAGATGCACGTGGCTGAAATCATCGCGGACATCGGCTTTCCCCTGACCCTGAATGCCGTGATGCATCGCGAGAACTTGGATGACCTGCCTGCCACGATAGACATGGCCCTGAGGCTTGGCGCGCGGCGGATCGAGATTGCCTGTGTGCAGTTCCAGGGCTGGGCCTTGGTCAATCGTGCTGCCTTGCAGCCAAGTAGGGAACAGGTGGATGTGGCAAAGAAAACAGTCGCACGTGCGATCGAAACGTTGAAGGGCCGCTTGGTCATCGATTTTGTGCCGCCAGACTATTATTCGGATTTTCCCAAGGCGTGTATGAATGGTTGGGGATCGACCGGTTTGAATATCACACCAAACGGTACCGTACTGCCCTGCCATGCAGCGGAAACGATCCCGCATTTGCAGTTTGACAATGTGGCAGAACGCGAACTGACAGACATCTGGTATGATGGTGCCGCGTTCAATGCCTATCGCGGGACGGACTGGTTGCCCGAACTGTGCCAGGGGTGCGAGCGGCGCGACATCGACTTTGGGGGATGCCGGTGTCAGGCGATGGCGGTACTGGGTGATGCGTCTGAGCCGGATCCGGTGTGCCGCAAATCGCCCGGCCGCACAGCCCTGAACGCGCTTTTGAATGAAGAGGTGCAGGACGTGCCAGCACCGGAGTTCGTGTTTCGTCGGTAGGAGGGGTCATGCGGCGGAGAGGTCAGAGAACTGTTGCAGCTGCTGCTATTGCGGCGGTTCTGATGTCCACCGCCGCAAGGGCGGATTGCACCGAAGACGCCATGATTGTGTTCGACGGTTCAGGCTCTATGGCCGAGATGGGTTTCAACCAGATCAATGAGCCTCGTATCTTCGAAGCGCGCCGCGCAGTGCGCACGGCCATGCCACAGGTGGCGCCGTTTCGGCGGATTGGATTGATCATCTACGGTCCCGGTGGCGCAGGCGGCGCCGGTGAATGCTCTGGCGTCGATCTGCGCTTTGGTCCGCGAATGGATGCGGCGGAAGCCGTAATCGCTGCGGTGGACAGTCTGGAACCGGAAGGGCGAACGGCACTGACCGAAGCGGTGAGCCTCGCTGCAGAAACGCTTGGGTCACCGACCCAGCCGGGCACTGTGGTGCTGGTCACCGACGGTCGCGAAACCTGCGGTGGGCAGACTTGCATGCTGGCAAACCAACTTATGGGAACGGGCCTGACCGTCCACGTGATCGGGTTCAAAGTCCGGGGCGAGCATTTCGGTTGGGAAAGCCAGGGGCCGACGGACTACCAAACCTCGGTCAGTGGGGCCAAGTGCCTCGCCACCCAGACCGGCGGGGAATATGTGAACACAGAAACCGTGGATGAACTGGTTGCAGCCATGAACCGCACCCTTGGCTGCAAGCTGTTGTTCTAGGTGGTCGCTGATTGCCGCCACCGTGTCGCGCGTGTCTCCATCATGCGCAGCAGGGTGAACTCCAAAATCAGCATGAAGGCCACGAAGCTGAGCGCATAGGCGAGCACGTATCCGGTTTCGAACAGTTGGAAATAGAGGTGGATCTGGAAGCCAATCCCATTGCTTCGGCCCAGAAACTCGACCACCAGCACTATCTTCCAGATGATGGCGAGCCCGTTGCGGATGGAACTGGCGATGTAGGGCCAAAGCTGCGGGATAATGACATGCCGCAGTTGCGCGCCGCGGCTCATGCGGAACACGCGCGCCATGTCGCGCAGCTTGGGATCAAGTGCTTGCACCCCTTCGCGGATCGATACCGCCACCATTGCTGTCTTGTTCAAGGCAACTGCGGTGATGGCGGCCACCTCGTTCAAGCCGATCCAGAGGTAGCACAGTACGATCACCACCAGGGCAGGGACATTGAGCAGCACAACCAGCCATGGGGAGAACCAACGGTTGATGGTGGTATTCACGCCCATGACAAAACCGATGAGGCAACCGAACCCCATGGCGAGCGAGAAGGCTGCGGCAACGCGCAAAAGCGTTGCAGTGAAGTGCAGCTGTAGCTCTCCTCGGGTCAATTCATCCGCGAAGATGTCCCATACCTGATTGGGTGCAGGCAGGACGCTTGGGTCACTTCCAACCCATGCCGTTGTCCACCACAGGGCCAGCATGGCCATTAGCGATAGAGCGAGCGTTTTGACGTCAAAGCGGGTATCGGTCATGGGCCGAGCCTGTCACAAATGTGATCGTGCCCAAAGCTATTTGGGCTGCGGTCATACCTTAGTCGCATAGGGACGTAGCATCAGGCGTCATAGGCTGCGCGGGATGTCAGTGATCAAGTCCATAACCGCTGTGCTGCTGTCCGCCATTCTGTGGTGTATGGCCGCGGTTCTGGCCGTTGCCGAGCCACTGACCCGTGACGTGATAGCGCCCTATATCGTGCCGCCCATGTCCTTGGGCGAGCAGATCAATGACAACGGCGTTTGGCAGCTTCTCAATTCCGGCGGGGCCGAGGCTGGCTATGTGTTCGAGACGGAACCGATGGCGCCACTGCCCGGCTTCTCCGGGGCTGCGATCAACTTGCTTGTCGTGCTTGATCTGGATGGCCGTTTTCTGGATGTGCAACTGATTTCCCATAACGAACCGATCTTTGTTTCTGGTCTGCCGGAGAAGCTGTTTTATGACTTCTTCAAGCAGTATCGCGGACATTCGATTTCGGACTCTTTGGTCGTCGGATCGCCCTACGGCGCTGGCAGCGAGGGGTCTGCGTTGGTCTACCTCGACGGTGTGACCAAGGGGACCGCATCGGTGCGCATTGCGCATGAGAGCATTCTGGCCGCTGCCTTGCAGGTGGCGCGCGAGAAGATGGGCGGTATTTCATCCGGCCCACCTGCTTATCCCAACCCAAAATACAGCGAAGATTTGACGTGGGATGATCTGGTTGCTGAAGGAATAGTGACCCGTAAGGTCGTCACAAACGCCGAAATGGATATCGCATTCGAAGGTACGCTTTGGGAGGATGACGATCCCGACGCAAAGGATGATCCCGATGGCGCTTATCTGGATCTTTGGGTTGTCGACATTGGTGCGCCGTCCATTGCGCAAGCGGTCCTGAGCAAGAGCAGCTTCGAAGAGCTGCAGGGGTTCATGGAGATTGCTGATACGGATGAGCCTGTGCTGGTGATCGAGGCGGCGCGGCATGGGCTCGTAACGGACGAGTTTGTGCGCAATACCGCTCCCAATCTGATCAGTGCCGAGCAGGGCGGCTTTCCCATCGCGTTTCGAGACAGCGACATCTATGTCGAACTGAACGACGCATTGCCGAACGAACTACACAATGCAGTGTATGACGGTGCGGCTTTGATCCTGCGTACGGATCGGCGTCTGGGGTTTGATCCCACCAGCGACTGGACCTTGAAGATCAAGGCGCTGCGCGAGCACGGCTCTTTTCAGCCGGAGATTGGCTCGGTTACGCTTGACGTGCCGCATGTGACACCCGAGCGGTTCTATGCCCGCCCCGAGATCATCAAGCCGGCGCCGCCATGGGTGGACGCGCTGCGCAACCGGGCGGTTGATTTGATCGTGCTTGGGGTCTTCCTGGTCGGTCTTGTTGCTTTGCTTCTTTTTGGGACGAACCGGCTGGCAGCGTACCGATGGTTCACACCGCTGCGGTTGGGCATTCTGGCTTTTGTCACGGGATTCATCGGCTGGTGGGGGCAAGGGCAGCTGTCTATTGCCACGCCTTTGGCTGTGGGGCGCACTGCGCTGGAGGGTGGAAGCTACACATTCCTTCTGTATGACCCGTTTTCCCTGGTGATCTGGGGCGTGACCATTGTTGGCTTCGTTCTGTGGGGCAGGGGGCTGTTCTGTGGCTGGCTTTGCCCCTTTGGTGCGCTGCAGGAGTTTGCCAATCATCTGGGGCGGTTGTTGCGCCTTCCACAGATTGAACCCAACGCGTTCTGGGACGCGCAGCTCAAGAACCTGAAATATGTCGTTCTGGCTGTGCTCGTCGCCCTTATGATCACCGCGCCTGCGGCTTTGGACAAGGCCATCGAAGTGGAGCCGTTCAAGACAGCCATCACCACGTTCTTTGTCCGCGAATGGTACTACGTTGCCTATGCCGTTGGATTGCTGGTGCTGTCCATGGTGCTGTTCAAGGGGTTCTGTCGCTACCTGTGTCCGCTGGGCGCTGTGATGGCCATTGGCGGGTTGGTGCGCGGGCGCGACTGGATCGCGCGGCGTGCCGAATGTGGGTCACCGTGCCAGCTGTGCAAGGTCAAGTGCAGCTACGGTGCCATCAAGAAGACCGGCGAAATCCAGTACTCGGAATGCTTCCAGTGTCTGGACTGTGTGACGATCCATGATGATGAGAGCCAGTGTGTGCCGCTGATCCTGGCGGCCAAGGGGCGCAGATTGCAGGTGGCTGCAGAATGATGAACCGTCGTCGTTTCCTTGCCATTGCGGGCAGCTTTGCCGCCACGCCAGCCATTGCGCAACGCACCAGCTGGACTGGGCACGCCTTTGGGGCTGAAGTGTCGATTGACCTGCGCGGGCCGAACGATGTCGCCGGCCCGGCCTTGCAGCGGGCACAGGCGTTGATAGCTGAGGTTGAGGGGTTGTTCTCGCTTTATGATCCCGGATCAGACCTGGCTTTGTTGAACGCGCAGGGTGCGCGGACAGTGCCACCGCGTTTCGAGATGCTGATGTGGACCGCTGACGAAGCATATCGCCTGACCGACGGTCTGTTCGACCCTACGGTGCAGCCGCTTTGGCGAGCTCTGGCAGAGGGCGGGGATGTTGCAACCGCGCAGGGCCTGGTTGGTTGGGATCGTGTGACGATGCAAGGCAACAGAGTGCAGCTTGGGTCCTGGCAGGCGCTGACCTTCAATGGCATTGCGCAGGGCTTCGCGACGGATTTGGTGTCGGACATGCTGCGCGAGCGCGGCTTTGACCAGACGTTGGTCAACATCGGGGAACATCGCGGGTCTAGTGGCCCTTGGCGGTTGGGACTTGCCGACCCGATCCACGGCCAACTCGGGATGCGGACAATCGAGAATATGGCTGTTGCCACTTCCAGCCCTTTAGCGACGGCGGTGGGACCACACGGTCACATCGTGCACGCAGTACAGACCCCGCGTTGGTCGACAGTATCGGTGGAGGCTGAGACGGCAACCATGGCCGACGCGCTATCGACTGGGTTGGCGCTGGGTGATCTGGAACTGGCTGAGCGGGTACGTGGTGCGAAGGGCGTTCATCGGATCACCTTGATTGATCCGGATGGAGACCTGATCACACTGTGACAGCTGAAATGAAAAGGGCGGGGATGATCCCCGCCCTTTGTCTTTCAAGTTACCGTGGATCAGCTTGCGGCGGTCACCGCGCGGCCTGTCATCACTTTGACCAAATGCGCCCGGTAGGTGGCCGAACCGTGCAGATCGGTGATCATGTTGTCAGGAGATACGCTCAACCCGTCGAGTGCAGAGGCAGAGAAGTTTGCGCTCAAGGCTGTTTCAGCTTCGGTCCAGCGGAATACGCCCTCGTTCGACGCACCCGTGACCGCAACCCTCACGCCGTTGGCGTATTTGGCGACGAACACACCCACCAGTGCGAAGCGCGATGCGGGTTGCACGAACTTCTGGTAGTTCGCTGCCTGCGGGATCGGAAAGCTGACGGCGGTAATGATCTGACCTTCATCCAGGGCCGTGTCGAACATGCCTTGGAAGTAGTCATCCGCCGCGATCTCGCGCGAGTTGGTGACGATCGTGGCGCCCGAGGCCAGAGCCGCCGCTGGATAACAGGCAGCCGGGTCGTTGTTGGCCAGTGAGCCGCCAATGGTCCCGCGATTGCGCACCGCCGGATCGCCAATGTTCGAGGCGAGCGCCGCCAGCGCCGGGTAGCTGCCGTCGGCTGAAACTGCGGCGTGAGTGGTGGCCCCGCCGATGCGCAGCGTGTCACCCTCTTTGCTGATGCCTTGCATCTCTGTTACGCCGGACAGGGAAACCAGCTTGGACGGGCTGGCAAGGCGCTGCTTCAGCGTGGGGATCAGTGTTTGCCCCCCACCCAGCGCCTGCGCATCCTCGGCCCCCATTGCTATGGCGGCTTCGGCAATCGTGCCCGGTTTTTCAACGTCGAAATTATACATTTGAAGCCTCCTTTATTCAGCGTTCTGCATGGCGTCCCACACGCGCGCGGGTGAGACGGGCATGTCGATATGGGTGACGTTCTTGCCGCCCGATTGGAGGGCGTCGATGACCGCGTTCACGACCGTGGGGGGCGAGCCGATTGCTCCGGCTTCGCCGCAACCCTTCACCCCAAGGGGGTTGTGGGTGCAGGGCGTGCCCTGGCTGTGATCGACGGCGAACATGGGCATGTCGTCGGCGCGGGGCATGGTGTAGTCCATGTAGGACGCGCTGAGCAGTTGGCCGTTTTCGTCGTAGGAGGTGTTTTCAACTAACGCCTGCCCGATACCCTGGGCCAGACCGCCATGCACCTGACCCGTCACGATCATCGGGTTGATGACGTTGCCAAAGTCATCGACTGCCGTCATGCGGTCCACTGTCACCTTGCCCGTCTCCGGGTCCACCTCGACCTCGCAGGCATAGGCGCCCGAGGGGTAGGTGAAGTTCGCTGGATCGTAGAACGCCGTTTCTTCCAGCCCCGGTTCGATGTCTTCGAGAGGGTATTCGTGGGGGATGTAAGCCTTTAGCGCGACCTCACCAAAGGTCACCGACTTGTCCGTACCAGAGACTGAGAACACGCCGTCAGCCAGCGTGATGTCATGTTCGGAGGCTTCCAACATGTGGCCGGCAATCTTCTTTGCCTTGTTGATGATCTTTTCGGTGGCGCGAACCACGGCAGAGCCGCAGACTGCAAGGCTGCGCGAGCCGTAAGTGCCCATGCCGAAGGGGATTTTGGACGTGTCGCCATGCACGATGTCGATGACGGCGGGGTCGATACCCAACATCTCGGCCACCACTTGCGGGAAGGCCGTTTCATGCCCTTGCCCGTGGCTGTGCGCGCCGACCATGACGCTCAGATTACCTGTGGCGTTCACCCGTACCGTTGCGGCGTCATAGAGACCAACGCGGGAGCCCAGGACGCCAACAAGGTTCGACGGCGCGATCCCACAGGCCTCGATATAGGCGTTCACGCCAAAGCCGCGTAGCAGGCCTTTGGCCTCGCTTGCTTTGCGTCGGGCCTCAAAACCGGCCACGTCCGCGACTACTTCCATCTTGTCCATGAGCGCGTCGTAGTTGCCCGCGTCGTATTCCAGTCCGGCGGCGGAAGCGAAGGGGTACTGGTCGGGTTTGACGAAGTTCTTGCGCCGCAGCTCGATGGGATCCATCCCCAGCTCGCGCGCGGCCTTGTCGATAACGCGTTCGATAGAATAGGTCGCTTCAGGCCGTCCGGCCCCGCGATAAGCGTCGACAGGGGCGGTGTTGGTGAACACGGCCTTCACGTTCACATATACAAGCGGCACTGTGTAGTTCCCGGCCATCAGCGTGCCGTGCAGGAACGTGGGCGTGGCAGTCGAGAAGTTGGACAAGTACGCGCCTACATTTGCCTTGGTGTCGGTGCGGAAGGCGAGGAATTTGCCGTCCTTGTCCAGCGCAAGTTCGATCTTGGTCACGTGGTCGCGGCCGTGCGCGTCGGTCAGGAAGCTCTCTGTCCGATCTGCTGTCCATTTCACGGGCCGACCAATCTTCTTGGCCGCAGCCAACACCAGCGCCTCTTCACCGTAGTGATAGATTTTGGAACCAAATCCGCCGCCCACATCGGGCGCAATGACCGTCAACATGTTTTCTGGAATGCCAAGGACAAAGGCCGAGATCAGCAGCCGCGTCAGGTGCGGGTTTTGCGAAGTTGTGTGCAGGGTGTATTCACCGGTGCTGGCCTTGTAGCTGCCGATGGATGCACGGGGCTCCATCGCGTTCGGTACAAGGCGGTTGTTGACCAGTTCCAGTGTCGTGACGTGATGTGCGTTCTTGATCGCATTGTCCGTTGCTTCGCGGTTGTCTTCGATCCAGCCCCAGTCGAAACACTGGTTGGTGCCAATCTCGTCATGGACGAAGTTGGACCCCGAAAGGGCTGCGTTCATGTCAACGATGGCGTCAAGCTCTTCGATGTCCGCCTCCATGGCTTCAACCGCGTCGCGTGCTTGTTGCGCTGTCTCGGCGATGACGGCGGCATAAGCGTCACCCACGTGGCGCACCTTGCCATGGGCCAGTACCGGGCGCTTGGGTTCTTTCATCGGCTCGCCATCGCGCGAATTGATCAGCCAACCAGCCGGGTTGCCGCCAACTTCGGCGAAATCCTCTCCGGTGAACACGGCCAGCACACCGGGCATGGCTTCGGCTGCGGAAGTGTCGATGGATTTGATCTTGCCATGGGCTACGGTCGAACGGGCAAAGACCGCATAGGTCTGCTTGGCCAGTTGGATGTCATCGGTGTATTCGCCGGTTCCGGTCAGGAAACGGACGTCTTCGCGGCGCACGGTGGCGGCACCAATCCCTGTATCTTTGGGCATCTTGTCTCCTCCCCTTTATTCGGCGGCGATGGCGGTGACGTCCTGACCGGACGCTGCCATGATCGCTTTGACGATGTTGTGGTAGCCGGTGCAGCGGCAAATGTTGCCTTCGAGGTATTCGCGCACCTCTTGCTCGGACGGCTTTGGGTTATCCTTGAGCAATGCAGCTGCCGACATCACCATCCCCGGAGTACAAAACCCGCATTGCAGGCCATGGTGATCCTGAAACGCTTGCTGGATCACGTTGAGCGAGCCGTCAGCATTTGCTTGCCCTTCAATCGTGTCGACCGTTGCGCCATCCGCCTCGGCGGCAAGCATGGTGCAGGACTTCACCGCCTGCCCATCCACATGCACGACGCAGGCCCCGCATTGCGAAGTATCGCAGCCTACATGGGTCCCGGTCAGCCCCTGATCCTCGCGCAGAAAGGACGACAGCAAAGTGCGCCCTTCCACGTCGCCCGAGACGGCCTTTCCGTTCACCGTCATGGTTACCTTTGTCATCCTGTCCTCCCTTAGAACATCTCTTTGTGTGTGGTGCGCTCAGGTGACCAAGCGCTTGAGCCAACCCTTCTTGGGCGTCTCTTCCGACGCCTCGGGGTCTGTTTCCTCAGTGGGCGGTGCGCCGACGTGATCCTGAAAATTCGTAAAGAATTGATCGGCCATCTTCTTTGCAAAGCCGTCAATGATGCGGCTGCCGAGTTGCGCGAGCTTGCCGCCAACCTTGGCTTCCACCTCGTAGTGCAGGACCGTTTGTGCGCCCTGTGCTTCCAGCCGTACATTGGCGCCGCCCTTGGCAAAGCCTGCGGCCCCGCCTTTGCCCTCGCCCGAGATGGTGACGCTTTCGGGCGCTTGCATATCCGAGAGGGTCACGGCCCCTTTGAACGTCGCTTTGACCGGGCCGACTTTTTGCACGACCGTCGCGGTGAACCCGTCCTCCGGGGTGCCAGCCATTTCCTGGCAACCGGGGACGCACAGTTTCAATACTTCGGGATCGAGAATGGCTGCCCAGACTTGGTCGCGTTCGGCATCAATGACACGTGAATCGCTGAGATTCATGATGGGTTCCCCTTCTACTTCTCGCAAAGCCTATTGGGCGGGGCAAAGGGGCACCATTCGACCAAGTGTGTACGACCAAAGTCGCCCTTAACGTTCAGGGGTTTGATGGGTCAGCCCGTACTTCTCATAGATCGCCGGAATCCGCCCGTCTTGCAGCGCGTAATTGATCGCGTCATCGACGGAATAGGACAGTGGGCGATAGCGGAAATTCACTGCCACGCCGAGGGTCCACTGACTGACCGCGAACCCTGCAAGGGGTGGTTGGTGCACATCAGTGCTGTCCGTCAATCCATGTTCAAGCTCGCCTAAGGGCCCCATGACTGCCTTTACTTCACCTGCGTTCAACGCCGCCATAGCTGCGCTGGTGGTGGGGAAGCGACGGATGTTGTTCTGAAGCTGTCCGCCCACAAAGCCTGACAGGTAGAAGTCGGAGATGGAGTCATTTTCGACCCCCACGGTATCAAAGCGGAAATAGGCCGGAACCGGCTTGTCGTCAGGGTAGGTCGCCTTGTCATAGGCGATGGCGATGCTTTCACCTGCGTATTGACCCGTAAATACGACTTGTTCGACCCGGCACTTGAACGCGCTGTCATAGGGAATGCGCATCATCACGTTGGCGATGCGGCCCCCGATCAGCGCACCGCGCCAGATGTTGTTGCGCAAGTCGGCGTCCAAGTTCTCACCCGCGGCCACAAAGTTGAACCGGGCGTCAACACCCAGATCCTCGGCGATGATACGGGCAATCTCAATGTCCACGCCCATCGGCTCGCCATTCTCTTTCCAGGAATAGGGCGGGTAGTCTTCGTATACGGCGAACAGCATGTGGCCCTGGTCCTGGATCTGATCCAGTTCCTTGCCGACGATGTCGCGCCCCACGTTCTGGGGCTTGGGTTGTGGCACGTGGTCAGCACAGGGATCAGCAGCGTGGGCCTGCCCAACGGACAGACCCACAACCACCAGGGAGAGAAGCGTGTTTCGAATTGTCATGCCGTCAGTTTGCGGCAGACAATCCGATGGTCAAGGCTTCGGAGGCTGACTTGTATGCACCGGGCGTTCCATCGATCAGGTTCGCGGCCCGGAAAGCGACGCTATCAGCGACAGGGGCACCTGACAGTGTCGGGATATCTCCTGCGATTTCACCCAGCCGTGCCTTAAGTGCGTCTGCATCTGCGCCGCTGGCGTCGCTGATGTAGCCAGCCAATTCGTCCCGAATTGTTTTCAGCTCACCTGCAACTTCTTCCATGGCGACGTCGTCTGGGCGCGCTTCGATGTAGGTACGGATGGCCCAAGCCGCCTCTTGTCCCAGAAGCTCACCAAAGGCCGGCATCTTGGTGATGCCGTTCTGGGTGTAGCCTTCGACGAAGCGTTCGACATACCATTCGTCGCCGTACTCTTCGGCCTCAAGGAACCTCAGATCGGGAGCGAGGCCACCAGACACCACTTCGAGGCCATGGCAGCGGGCGCAGTTCTGGTTGTAGCCAGAGGCGCCGATTTCGACGGCGCGCAGCCAGGTTTCCTCACCCACCTTGTCGGCGCGGTACGGGTTTTCGGTTAGCCAATCACCCTCAATCGTTGGGAGGCCGGTGGTGTCAACGGCCTGTGGTGCAACGTCGCCATGGGCAACTGCAAGGGTCGCAATAGCCGTCAGCGCGCCGGCCATTAGAAACTGTTTTTGGGTTGTGCTTTTCATCACATGCCTCCCTGACACGAGTGATCCTCTTTGCCCTTGTCCTACGCCAGTAAAACGATGCGCGGTATTGGACTTTGGTTGTGCGTCGAAAGGAGTAAGACCATGGTCCTATACCGGTCACTTTGCCCGCCACGATAGCCTAGCAACCATGGGAGGAATTGTCTTGAAACACCTTGTGATGGGTGCACTCTTTGGGGGTGCGCTGGCCGTGCCTGCTTCGGCCGAGCTAACGCTGAACATCGGGTATCTGCGCGTCGAACAACCGGCGCCGCCAACCCTATCGAACCTCGATCCGATTCCAGAGAATAACGGGCTTGCAGGTGCGCAAACGGGCCTGGCCGACAACCTAACAACAGGAAAGTTCCTGGGGCAGAAGTATGAGCTGACGGTGACCGAGGTGTTCGAAGGCGAAGACCCACTGGCCGCTGCGCGGGATCTACTAACGGCCTCTCCCTACCTCGTGATCGACGCGGCACCTGAAGATATCGTTGCCATTGCCGATCTGGCCGAGGCGGAAGGTGCAGTATTATTCAACACGTCCGCCGGTGATCTCGCTCTTCGCGACGCGGAATGCCGGGGCAACCTCCTTCACACGCTGGCTTCCGATGCGATGCGCACCGATGCGCTGGCGCAGGTGTTGGTCAAGAAGCGGTGGGATGATCTGGTGATGATTGCCGGTACGCATGCTTCAGACGTTAGCTATGCCGAGGCAGTGCGCCGGTCGTTGACGAAGTTCGGTCTTGATCTCGAAGGCGAAAAAGAATGGGCCTTTGATGCCGATATGCGTCGCAACGCATCGCAAGAGGTGCCGCTCTTCACACAGGATTTTGGCGACTACGATGCGCTGATCATTGCGGACGAGGTGCATGATTTCGGCCGCTATGTACTTTACAACACATGGCAAGCGCGCCCGGTCGTGGGGTCAGAAGGGCTGACCGCCGTGGGCTGGTCCCCTGTGATCGAACAATGGGGGGCGGCGCAACTGCAATCCCGGTTCGAGGAAGAACATACGCGAGAGATGACCGCGCAAGACTATGCCGCTTGGGCTGCTGTGCGAACGCTAGGCGAGGCGATGACGCGTACCAATGCGAATGATCCAGAGACGTTGCGCAGCTATATTATGTCCGACCAGTTCGAGCTGGCCGGTTTCAAAGGGCGGCCGCTAACCTACCGCGACTGGAACGGACAGTTGCGCCAGCCCATCGCCATCGTGCACCCCCGCGCGCTTGTGGCTCTGGCCCCGCTTGAGGGGTTCCTGCACCAAAACAATGAACTTGATAGCCTGGGACTCGACCGTCCCGAAAGCAAATGCGAGGCCTTCCAATGATCCGATTGACAGCGATGTTTTCCCTTCTGGCGTCCACCGCAATGGCGGGCGAGATTTGGGTGACGAATGAAAAGGATGACACGATCTCGGTCATCTCGACCGAAACGCTAGAGGTCATTAAGACTTATGACACGGGTGAACGCCCGCGCGGTATCTTGTTCAACAGTGACTACAGCCGCGTCTACATCTGTGCTTCAGACAGCAATGCCGTACAGGTAATGGACCCGAACTCGGGAGAGATACTGCACGAGCTGCCCTCGGGCGATGACCCGGAACAGTTTGTGCTGCACCCGGACGACCGGCACCTCTACATCGCGAACGAGGACGATGCGATCACGACTGTGGTCGATGTGGAAACCCGGAAAGTGGTTGCGCAGATCGACGTGGGCGTAGAGCCGGAGGGCATGGCTGTGTCGCCTGATGGCAAGATCGCCATCACGACGTCCGAGACGACAAACATGGCGCATTGGATCGACACCGAAACGCAGGAGTTGTTCGCGAATACGCTTGTCGACAGCCGCCCGCGCCATGCCGAGTTCATCAAAGACGGGGCCGAGATGTGGGTAAGTTCGGAGATCGGTGGCACGCTGACAGTGTTCGACACAGCAACCCAGACTGAAAAGGCCAAGATGAGTTTTGAGGTGCAGGGCGTGCATCCTGACCGTGTGCAGCCTGTTGGGTTCGAGTTCACCGCTGGGGACACCCATGCCTTTGTCGCGCTTGGACCGTCAAACCACGTGGCCGTCGTCAATGCCGAGACTTACGAGGTCGAGGATTACATCCTCGTTGGGCGTCGCGTCTGGCATATGGATTTCAACGAGGACAGGTCCCTGTTGTTCACCACCAATGGCGTATCCGGCGACGTGACTGTGATTGACGTCGCCAAACGCGAAGCCATCAAGTCCATCAAGGTGGGCCGTTTTCCCTGGGGGGCCGCGTATCGGCCCACCGGATCCTAATCACTAAAATCTCGGGAGGAACCCAATGAAAACTCTGGCTTTGATTGCCGCGATGGCGCTTGCCGCACCGACACTGGCACTGGCGGACAACGACGATGATGACGGCCCCGGCTTTGGCGCTGCGGGTCTGTTGGGTGGCAGCAACAAAGAAGACCTACCACCAATCATCCTGTCGGCAGGCGAACCCATCGCGCCGGAAGGCGCGTGGGAGTTGAAATCCGGCACCTACTACGAGTTCGAAATCCAGGGCGACGGCAGCCAGGAACTGGCGCTGGTCGGCCCAGAGTTTTTCCGAGCCATCTGGATCGACGAGATTGTCGTCGAAGGCCTCGAAATCCGCCCCCTCGGCCTCGACAGTATCGAGTTTGACGAAGCGGGCGAGATGGAAATTGGTTTCGTCGCGATCAAACCCGGCGCATATTACATCAAGATCCCGGGCACCTCGGGCGAAACGCAGCGCTTGGATATCACTATTAAATGACAGGACTTGAGGCGCGTGGCCTCAGCTATTCCTACGGAACCAAATGCGCGCTGGACGATGCATCGTTCAGCGTGCCTTCTGGCGCCTTCTGTGCGCTGCTTGGCCCAAACGGGGCCGGCAAATCGACTCTCTTCAATCTGCTGACCCGCCTGTTTGTGGCACCCGAGGGCCAGATCACCATCGCGGGGCATGATCTGCGGCAATCCCCGCGGGCTGCGTTGGCGCAGCTGGGTATCGTCTTTCAGCAAACAACGCTTGATCTGGATCTGACAGTTCAACAGAACCTGTCCTATTTCGCCGCACTGCACGGGCTTTCGGGGCGCGGGGCCCAAAGCAAGATTGAAAGCGCGCTGGACCGATTGGACATGCGCGAGCGGGCCGGGGAAAAGGCCCGAACCCTGAATGGCGGCCACAGACGCCGAACCGAGATTGCCCGCGCATTGCTGCATGATCCAAGTGTCCTGCTGCTGGACGAACCCACCGTCGGTCTTGATGCCGCGACCCGCGCATCGATCACGAATTATGCCCATGGGCTTGCGGACGAGGGCAAGACGATTCTGTGGGCCACGCATCTTACAGATGAGGTTCAGCCGGATGATGATCTGGTGATTTTGCATCGGGCCCGGGTTCTGGCAACCGGCAAAGCCCGGGACATTGCCGGAGATACGACCCTGCAAGATCGGTTCCTTGCGCTGACAGGTGCGGATGCATGACAGCCTATCTCACGTCTCTCCGAGCCATTGTCCTGCGTGAAGCCTTGCGTTTTATCCATCAACGGGAACGCTTTGTGGCGGCCCTTGTTCGCCCGTTGGTCTGGCTGCTTGTGTTTGCCGCCGGATTTCGCGCGGCCCTCGGGCTGAGCATCATCCCACCCTATCAGACCTACATCACCTACGAGACCTACATTGTACCGGGATTGTGCGGAATGATCCTGTTGTTCAACGGGATGCAATCGTCGCTGTCACTGGTCTATGACCGGGAAATGGGTTCGATGAAGCTGTTGCTGACCTCGCCCTTTCCGCGCTGGTGGCTGCTGTTCTGTAAGCTTCTGGGGTCAACCACGATTTCGATTTTGCAGGTCTATGCGTTCCTCGCCATCGCCGCTGCGTTTGACATCAGGATGCCGGCTTGGGGCTATCTGACCGTTTTGCCCGCCCTGATCGTGGCGGGATTGATGCTTGGCGCGCTCGGGCTGCTTCTGTCCAGCTTTATCAAGCAGCTTGAGAATTTCGCAGGTGTCATGAACTTCGTGATCTTCCCGATGTTTTTCTTGTCATCGGCGCTTTATCCACTTTGGAAAATGGCGGAGAGTTCAGAGCTTTTGCACGATATCTGCGCGTTCAATCCATTCACACACGCGGTCGAGTTGATCCGTTTCGCGCTCTATGTCGACGTGAACGTGACAGCACTGGCTTGGACTGTGCTGGCGGCATCTGTCTTCGCCGCGGCGGCGTTGATTGGATATGATCCTGCGCGTACCCGGATCGGACGACGCGGATAGGCCCGACCAATGGCTCAGTCGCGGACTGACGGGAACTGTGGTATGGAGGGGCCATGAAACACGCTGTGATCGCAACGCTCATTTGCACTTGCTGCACCGGAGCCGCTCTGGCCGACGAGTTTGGCACACTCAATCCGGACGAGATGACGTGGCAGCATTTCCTTGAGGAAGCTGAGCGTGGTGAGACGGGTATGGTTATCTGTTCCATGGGCTATGCCCTGACAAAGTCGGGGGATCACAAGTCAGCACGAACACTGTTCGAGAACTGCGCAAACGATGGGTATACCGGTGCCATGACCTGGATGAGTCAGCTGGACAACAACGGGTTGGGCGGTGACTACAATCCGGATGCCGCTGCCGAATGGGACCGCCGGGCGGCCGAACTTGGCGACCCTGTGGGCAAGTTTAACTATGGTATCGCGCTGATGCGGGGGCACGGCGTTGCGCAGGACGAAACCCTGGGACGACAGTATGTTGATGAGGCAGCGGGCGAAGGGCTGGTGATCGCGCAAAGATTGCAGCGCGCTGACTACGACCTGGACGAGGTGACGCCAGACGCTGACAACTGGAAGTATGCGCCATCATTCTGAACATCGCTAACGATGGTCGCGGGGTTACCGCCGAGCGTCACGATACGGCTCGCTAGCTTCTCCGCTTCTTGTGCAACGTGGGTCACCAGGATTGTTGTCACATTGTGCGTGGCCCGTAGCCGGGCAAACAGCGTCATCATCTCGTCGACCAACTCGGGGTCAAGCGACACAAAAGGTTCGTCCAGCAGCAACAGGTCTGGTTTCACTGCAAACGCACGGGCGAGTGACAGGCGGCGTTGCTGGCCAAGCGAAAGTTGTGCCGGATAGTCATTTCCGCGCCCGGCAAGACCCACATCTTCAAGCGCGGTATCAATCTGAGCAGCTGTGGCACCTGTTGTGACACCGATGTTGTCCTGCACCGTTCGCCATGGCAGCAGAGTCGGCTCTTGGAACACCATGGCGCAGGTTCCATCCAACATACATGTCCCTTCGAAATCGGTATTCAGGTGGGCGATGACCCGCAAAAGAGACGATTTGCCGATCCCGGATGGCCCGACCAGGGCGAGTGTTTCACCCCGAGTTAGCCGTAGGGACACGTCGCGCAGGATCAAAGTGCTGTCATGGCACAAACTCCGCAGACGGACGTCGAGCAGAGGGGAGGCCAACTAGCTGCCAGGTTGCAAGAATGTACCTGCTGGCAACTCTTGCGCCTCGCCCATCAACTCCTTGCCGCCCAGCTCGATCATCAGTGCAAGCATGCGTGCAGCGGCATCTTCATCCACGGGACCGGGGGCAGGAATGCCCGCGCGAAACCCGGCCTTGAGCGCTTCAAATTGCGCATCGGTCTTGGCGTTCATCTTGTCGCGCAGACGGTCCCATTCCGCATCGTCGGTCGCCAATAGACTCTTGGCATCGCGCGACGCAGCGGCAAGGCCCTTCACGACGTCAGGCATGTCGCGCAGCATCTCGCCTTTCACAACGTAACCCAGCAAAGGTGTGTCGGGATCAAGCCCAAGATCAGTTGCCGCATCCGTAACATCCACGAGCTTTCGCATGCCCGACGATTCCATCTTTGCGAGGAAGTGCCAGAAGTTGATGGCCCCATCCAACTCACCCGAAAGCGCGGATTTGAAGATCAGGGGCGGGGCAGCAAATACTTGTTCAGTGGTGGCCTTGAGGTCGACACCGTACGTCTTTTCCGCATAAGCGCGCAGGATCAGCCAGCTCTTGTCCAATGGACCGCCTGCAATCCCGATCTTGGTACCCGCAAGATCAGACAGCGATTGGGCGGGGCTGTCGTCCGGCACCATGACGCCTCCAACAGCCTTGGAATAGGGTATGAACACGTAGTCCTTTCCGGCGGCACGCTGGCGGGCGACCCAAAGCCAGTCGGACACGATGACATCGGCTTCGCCGCCTTGGAAGGCGACCTTGGCCGCCGATCCCCCGGCAACGCCTTGCACCTGCAAATCGAACCCGTGCGCTGCGTCAAATCCGTGATGCTTGATCGTGTTCAGTTCCCAGTTCACGGTTCCGAACTTTAAAACCGAAGCCCGCAATGCCGGATTTTCTGCCAGTGCAGCCGTGGCGATGGTTGCGGCGGCAATCGCTCCTGCCAGTGCTTTGAACAGCATCATGTGATCCTCCCGTATGGCCTTAGCCTAACAGCATCATGCGGGGCTGGAATACGACCAAAGCCGCAGCTTCATTCGATGACCATGCGCGGCAACCAATGACTGTCCGGGTCACTTTCGTGCAGGTCTGTCGCCTTCAAAGGGCGAAGGTTGCCGGCCTCTGGTGGCGCTGACAGCAGGTCCATATCCATCTCGTGCAAGGTGCCGATCATGCGACCATCTTCTTCGGCCAATTTGTAGTATATGCCATTCCACATATTGATCCCGTATTCCGTGGCGCCCTTCCAAATAAAGAGAAAGTCATATTCGAGATCGGTCAGGTCCGCGTCGACATTTCGATTTATGTCATAGGGGTAAGGGACATGGCACCAATGCTTCTTTGGACCCTCAAGGCATCGGAAGGGGCGCATGGACAGGAAATGATCTGTGAACGGCGCCTCTTCCATTGCAATGGAGTAGTCACCGTCATCCGCAACAGCGATGGTCGCGATCTTGATCTGCACACCATCCTGCGATTCAAGATAAACACTCTGGCTTTCCGCCGCGGCTGACGAAGCCATCGCGACAAGCGCAAGCACTGCTCTAAATGTCATGACAATTCCCCCCGGTACGCAAGATATGAGCAGTCCAACCGAGTCGCTGCACGACCAAAGTCGCACGTCATCTGTCAAGTTCTTTGGGGTCTTACGACCATTGTGCAATACCTGCGCGCCCCGTTTGCGCAAATAATTGACGTAGGGCAAAGGTCGGCCTGTTTCGGCATGCCCCCTTTGTAAGAACTGCCCACCAACGGGTTTTGGGAGGAAAACAAATGAACAGATTTATTGCCGCTGCGGTTGTGGGGGTGCTTGCGACCTCACCAGCATTTGCAGAAGGCGTGACCGAGGAGATGTTGGCGAACGACACTGCCTCGACGTCAGACGTACTGACCAACGGGATGGGTCGCCACCTTCAGCGTTACTCTCCGCTCGATATCCTGAACAAGGACAACGTGGATAACCTTGTCCCAGCCTGGGCCTTTTCACTGGGTGGCGAAAAACAGCGCGGTCAGGAGACACAACCAATCGTCCATGATGGCGTCATGTACATCACCGGTTCTTATTCCCGGATGTACGCCATCGATGTGAAGACGGGTGAAGAGATCTGGCAGTACGATGCCCGCTTGCCCGAGGGCATCCTGCCCTGCTGTGACGTGGTGAACCGCGGCGCGGCCATCTACGGAGACAATATCTATTTCGGTACACTCGACGCGCGCATCGTGGCCTTGAATGCCAAGACGGGCGACACCGTCTGGAACAAGAAAATCGCTGACTACAAAGCCGGCTATAGCTATACTGCCGCACCGCTGATCGTGGATGGTCTGGTCATTACCGGCAACTCCGGCGGTGAGTTTGGTATTGTTGGTGCGGTCGAAGCACGCGACGCCGAAACCGGTGAGCTGGTTTGGTATCGCCCGGTGATCGAGGGTCACATGGGTATGCTCAACGGCGAAGAAAGCACCATGACCGGCACCCTGAATGCGACATGGCCCGGTGATATGTGGAAAACCGGGGGTGGTGCGACGTGGCTCGGCGGTTCGTATGACGCCGACACTGACACGCTGGTCTTTGGCACCGGCAACCCGGCGCCGTGGAACTCTTGGCTGCGCGATGCGGGCCAGAACAATGACGGCACGGGCGACAACCTTTATGCCGCGTCGCGTTTGGGCATCGATCCCAAAACGGGTGAGATCAAGTGGCACTTCCAGACCACACCACGTGAAGGCTGGGATTATGACGGTGTGAACGAGGTTGTGGCCTACGAAAACCGCGCAGGCGAGAAGCGCTTTGCGACGGCCGACCGCAACGGCTTCTTCTATGTCCTGAACCGCGAAGACGGCGCATTCGTGCGCGGCGTACCCTTCGTCAAGGACATCTCGTGGGCCAGCGGTCTTGATGACAACGGTCGTCCGATCTTCAACGAAGAAAACCGCCCCGGCGATCCTGCCGAAGCGGCCGACGGCAAGAAAGGTGAGGTCGTCTTTGCGTCGCCATCGTTCCTGGGTGGCAAGAACTGGATGCCAATGGCCTTCAGCCAGCGCACCGGCAACTTCTATGTGCCCTCGAACGAGTGGGGCATGGACATCTGGAACGAGCCGATCACCTACAAGAAGGGTGCCGCGTATCTGGGCTCGGGCTTTACCATCAAGCCAAACTACGAGGACCATATCGGCAGCCTGAAAGCCATCGACCCCGATACGGGCGACGTCAAGTGGGAGGCCAAGAACGATGCACCTCTATGGTCCGGTGTAATGACCACAGCGGGTGGTCTGGTGTTCTACGGCACACCGGAAGGCAAATTCATCGCCTTGGACGATGAAACCGGTGAAGAACTCTGGTCGTTCCAGACCGGCTCGGGCATCGTGGGTCAACCTGTCACCTGGGAACAGGACGGCGAACAATACGTCACCGTCATTTCCGGTTGGGGTGGCGCGGTTCCACTCTGGGGCGGTGAGGTCGCCAAGAAAGTAAACTACCTGAACCAGGGCGGTATGCTTTGGACATTCCGTCTGCCAGAACAGCTGGCCTCGGCCAACTAATCATCGAACATCACATGCAAGCGCTCCTGCAACAGCGGGGGCGCTTGTCCTTTTGATGTAGTACCTTTTGGCAAGTGACCGGCCTGCACCCGGTGGTCTAAGCTGACATCATGTCATTTCAAACCACACCTCTGACCAAACCATCCGAAGCCAAGGTGCCACAAGGCTGGGCGCTGGTCATCGATGATCATCCACTGTTCTGTGACGCGCTTGAATTGACGCTGCGATCTGTCGCCAATTTCGACAAGGTTGTGACCGCAGATAGCCTCGAGAATGCACTCGACAGATTGGCCGGCGACGCGCCTCCATCACTTATCCTGCTCGATCTAAACCTGCCTGACGTTGATGGGCTGGACGGGTTGATGCGGTTGAAACGTACGGCCGAGAATACACCGGTCATCATCGTATCGTCGATGACCGACAATTCGATCATAGCCAATTCAATCGTCGCAGGTGCGCAAGGGTTTGTGCCCAAACATTCGCACCGCTCCGTCTTTCTTGAAGCTATTCAAACCATTGCAGCCGGGGACGTTTACAAACCAGCGGGTTATGTCGAAGGAAACGGATCGGAGGCTAAAGAGGATCACCTGAGCCGTCTTTCCTCTTTGACAAATCAGCAAGCACGCATTCTCGACCTGATCTGTGAGGGCAAGCTAAACAAGCAGATTGCCTTTGATCTGTCGATTGCTGAGACAACGGTAAAGGCACATGTCACGGCGATCATGCGCAAGCTTGGTGTGCAAAGCCGAACTCAGGCTGTTCTTGTTGCGCAGGAAGCGAAGTATTCAAAAGTCTTGCCAACATCGGACTGACGCACCTATCCTGCGCGTCAGGGAGATAATCAAATGACATTGCAGTCCAAGGCCGACAGGCTTGAGGGACGTGCCGTGGCAGACCAGTACGATATACTTCGTACAGGTGAAGTGCGCGCTTCAACGACATCGCCTGTCAAACACCTGCAACGACAGTTGGGTGAGGGGCCGTTTGCCCTTGTTGCTTTGTTTGTAACGCCAGTGGTCGATTTTCACGGTGTCGTGGCAGAGGCTGCGGCACTGTTTCCTGATACCGATGTCCTGGCCTGCACCACCGCGGGCGAGATCGGTGCAACGGGATATGAGGAAGGCCTTGTCGTTGCCGTGGGATTTCCATCAGACGGCTTTGTGACGAAATCGATCATGATCGAGGACGTCAATGCTCTCGATATGCAAGCGACCATCGACGAAATCACGCTTGAACGGATCGCCCTTCGGGACAAGACGCCTGACCTTGATGACAGTTTTGCGTTTCTCGTCGTGGATGGGTTGTCGCTCAGCGAGGACACGTTGGCGGCCACGATTGCGCCGGCGTTGCGCGACTTTCCCATTTTTGGTGGATCAGCGGGCGATGGGACCAGCTTTTCCCAGACCCTCGTGGCATTGAATGGCAAAGTTGCGAGCAACGCTGCGGTCCTCACCTTGGCCCGCAGCAAGTTTCACACTCGTGTGTTCAGTCTGAACCATCTGGTGCCCGGTGACACACAGATGGTTGTGACGGGCGCCGACCCGGCTCGCCGCATTGTCAAAGAGATCAATGCGGAGCCCGCAGCGCGAGAGTATGCACGGCTGGTAGGTAAGGATCCAAACCAGCTGGATCGCTTCACCTTCGCATCGCATCCTGTTGTCGTCAGGATTGGCGACACGCACCACGTTCGTGCAATCCAACAGGTAAACGAACATGGCGAGTTGGTCTTCTTTTCCGCCATTGACGAAGGGATGGTTCTGACAGTCGCATCGCAGGAAAACCTATCGGCGCATTTACAAAACAAACTTTCAGATCTGAGCCACCCAAGAAAACCGGCCAACATCATTGGTTGCGACTGCATTCTGCGCCGGATCGAGGCCGAGCAATCACAACAGACGCGGCAGATTTCGGACGTCTTGGGCGAGCATCGGGTCACTGGCTTTTCGACCTATGGTGAACAGATCGGCCCCTTGCACGTGAACCACACAATGAGCGGCGTGGCTTTCTATCATCCTGACCCGCGAGATAAGGGACGCGCATAATGTCTCTGATCGATCCACGGGATTCGCTTGAACGGCAGAACGAAAAGCTTCTCCAGATATCTCAGGCGTTGATGCGGCGGGTCGAACAAAAGACGGAACAATCCGGCTTTGCCTATCAGCAATTCGAACGTGCGGCGCTTCTGGAATCCGAGGTGCGGGAGAGAACCCGTGACCTTGAACGCACATTGGACCTTCTGCAGGACTCTAACGCGCGGCTTGAACAGGCCAACATAGAGACTGAAACGGCCCGGTCGAATTTGACCGAAGCAATCGAGACGATCAACGAAGGCTTCGCCCTGTTTGACGAGCAGGACAAGCTGGTCCTGTTCAACAGTCGCTTTTGCCGTGACCTGCAGGACGTAGAACCCGTTTTGAAAGAAGGGCTAACGTTCCAGGAATACGTCACTTCAATTTCAAACAGCCGCTTTCTGGCTTTGCCAGACGGGCAAACCGCTGAAGACTGGGCGCAACTGCGTATCGAGCGACACCGCGAAGAACATGTGGTTTTCAACGTCAGCCTGATCTGGGATCGCTGGCTGCAAGCCTCTGAGCACCGCACCTCCCGCAACGGGACGGTCATCCTGCAAACCGATGTAACCGACATCATTCGGATGGAGCGTCACGAACGTGACAAGATGCGCCATCAGCAAGCGCGCAGGTTGCAAGCAACCCTTGATCACCTGAACCAGGGTGTCTGCATCTTTGACCACGATAAAACGCTGGTCGGATGGAACAAGCGTATGGACCGGCTATTGGATGTGGCACCAACGCGCACGCGGGACAAACTGAAATTCGACGACCTGATGGACCAGTTTCGCGAAGAGCTGACATTTGGCTCGAGCTTTTCCGCGCAGCGACTGACAGACTGGGCAAACCGCACCGGATCACGTGAACCCATCGCTTTCGAAGTGACTCGCAAGGGTGATCAGATCTACAGCATCTTTGCGCAGGAAATGCCGGACAAAGGCTTCGTGATCAGTCTGACCGATGTCACCTCGGAACGTGCTGCGACCCGGGCCCTGGCTAACGTCAACGAAAAGCTGGAAATGTGGGTTGAGGAACGCACAGCGGAGCTTGAGGATGCTTTGGCCGAAGCGGAACGGGCAAATGCGTCAAAGTCCCGTTTTGTCGCAGCCGCCAGCCATGACTTGCTGCAACCTCTGTCCGCAGCGAAACTTTTTGTGTCATCGATTGCAGATCAGGTCGACGACAACGATGTCCAACAGATTGTTGCGAAGACTGAAACGGCGCTGCAGGGTGTTGAGCAGATCATCGAAGCCTTGTCAGCGATTTCAAAACTGGACGCGGGCAAGGCTGTTTTTGATGTCCAGCCCATCTCGTTGACCGAAATCTTTGACCCGCTCAGGGATGAACTGGCACCAAGCGCGCGCGCCAAAGATCTTGCATTCAACCTGATTCATAGTGGCCTGACGGTAGTCAGCGATCCGGGATATTTGCGCCGGGTCGTTCAGAACCTGTTGTCGAATGCGATCCGCTATACTGAAACAGGGCGCGTTCTGGCGGGTGTCAGACGGGTCGGAGACTTTGCGCGTATCGAAGTTTGGGACACCGGATGCGGTATTGCCGAACAGGATCAACAAACGATTTTCCAGGAGTTCAAGCAACTGGGACCTGGCGCGGCGAACTCAGGCCTCGGATTGGGCTTGGCGATTGTCGAACGGGCCTGCAAGGGACTTGGCCATCCGCTGGAACTCTGGTCACAACCGGGTACAGGCAGTTGCTTTTCTATTGTGGTGCCAATTTCTGCACCCATGGCACGGCAACAAAGCCCACATGATACTATGCACTCACACACACTCCGCGATCTGAACGGATTGTTGGTGATGCTGGTTGAGAACAACCGGGGTGTCGCACAGGCGATCAGCCATTTGATCGAAAGCTGCGGCGGCGAGGTGATCTTGGCCGAAACCGGAGAAGAAGCGCTGTCGACGATCTCTGAAATCGACCTCGTGCCCGATGTGTTTCTCTTGGACTACCAGTTGGGCGACGGCATGACCGGCATCACGCTGTATGAGCATCTACTACACAAATACGGTCGTGTCCCGGCATCGATCATTTCTGCGGATCGCACGACGGAACTGCGCTCGCATTGCAAGCGTTTGAACATCAAACTGCTGCCCAAGCCAGTGAACGCACAGCGCGTCAACGATTTCTTGGCTGAAAGCACCAAGGCAAGCTGACTTCGGTCGCCATCGGCCGCAATAACTCTGCCGACGATCCCAAACACTCCATCCTCCACTTGATCCACTGCCGCTAGGCCGTGCCGAATATGAGTGCACCTTTGTTCTCGCTGCATGTCGGGACGCGCAGCAATCAAGATTTAAGCTTGACTCATGTTGAGTTTCAAATTCATGCTATATAACGGCACATTTGTGCCATTATATAGAACAACAGGGAAATAAGATGCTCAGGGAAATGTCTCTTACCGGCGTGGTGGCGGCCGCGCTTGCACTGCTCCCGGTCACTGCGATGGCCGAGAGTGCAACCGTCAAGCAAATCAAGGAGCGTGGCACACTGCTATGCTCCGGTCACAACGGCAGCTACTTCGGCTTCGTCGAGGTGAACGACAAAAACGAATGGAAAGGTTTGGACATTGACCTGTGTCGCGCGCTGACAACCGCCATCTTGGGCGATCCCAACGCGAACCAGATTGTACCGCTGTCCTGGGCACAACGTTTCCCGGCGCTGCAGTCTGGTGACGTCGACGTCATCATCAAGGCAACCGGTTGGACCATGGGCCGTGATACGGAACTTGGCCTTCAGTTCAGCCTTCCGTATTTCTTTGGCGGCACCCAATTCATGGCACATGGCGACCTGGGCATTACCGAAGCCAAGGACCTTGAAGGCGGCACAAT